>JADGNL010000087.1 GCA_017883495.1 Methanomicrobiales archaeon
ACCGCGGGTCCGTCATCTTCGCGGCTCCCGGCAGGTTCACCCAGAGCTGGAACCCGCCCATGCGCCCGTCCACCGGTCTCGGCATCTCCTGGTGGAGGATGCCCGACCCGGCCGTCATCCACTGCACGCCGCCGGCCCCGACCGTCCCGTGATGGCCCATGCTGTCGCCGTGCTCGACCGCGCCCTCGAGCATGTACGTCACCGTCTCCATCCCGCGGTGCGGGTGCCAGGGAAAACCGGCCAGGTAGTCCTCCGGCCGATCGGACCGGAAGTCGTCGAGCATCAGGAACGGGTCGAACCGCGGGACCTCGGCCGACCCGAAGGCCCGGCGGAGCCGGACCCCGGCCCCCTCGAGCGTCGGCCGGGCCGCGAGCACCTCGACCGCCTCGCGCACGTCCGCCATGCCTCCTTCAGCAACCCGGGAGAGCATAAGAGTGCCGGCCGGCTCTTCCGTTACCAAAGGATTATATGCCGCCGCGAGAGAAGCGGCCGGGATTACAATGGCTACTCCGTCACCACTGTTCCGTGATGCCTGCCTCGCCGCGCTCCTCCTCTGCCTCCTCGTATGCACGCCCGTCCTGGCCCATAACGCGACCGAGATGGGCGTGGCCCCCGACCAGTACGATCAGGGGATCCCCGTGTACTGGCCGTACCACGCCGCCCTGATGACCGTCGGGATCGTCCTGTTCCTGGGGGGCTTCGCCGTGATGCGGTACCACCTGACCGGCAACTGGTACAGAAACCACCAGCGGCTCCAGGAGGTCGGCTCCCTCGCCGTCGTCGCGGCGCTCGCGATCGGCATCTACATGGTCCAGCTCTCGGGGGCCACGCACCTCCGGGAGGTCCACGGGTACCTGGGGGCCGGGACGATCGTGCTGATCCTGGCCACGCTCGGGCTGGGCCTCGCCATCGTGCGGAACCCGGGCATCGGCAAGCCGGCCCGCCGGGCCCACCGGTGGATGGGGGGGATCGCCATCGCGCTCGTCGCGCTCAACATCGCCCTCGGCCTCTCGATGATGCCCTCGATCCTGGCCCAGTAGGGGGGCCTCAACCCCCCGCCGCGGACGGCACCATGCGGGCGAGGTCCTCGCCGACGGTCGTGATCTTCTTCAGCCCGAACTCCCGCACGAGCACGTCCAGCACGCCCGGGGAGAGGAATCCGGGCAGGCGCGGCCCGAGGGTGATGTCCTTGACCCCGACGGCAAGCAGGGCGAGCAGGACCAGCACGGCCTTCTGCTCGTACCAGGCGATGTTGTACGAGATCGGCAGGTCGTTGATCCCGACCCCGAAGGCGTTCGCGAGCTGCTGCGCGATCACCACGAGCGAGTAGCTGTCGTTGCACTGGCCCGCGTCGATCACCCGCGGGATGCCGCCGGCCGTGCCGAGGTCGAGCGCGTTGTACCGGTACTTCGCGCAGCCCGCGGTCAGGATCACCGTGTCCTTCGGGAGCGCCTCGGCGAACTCGATGTAGTACTCCCGCTCGGGCTGCCGGCCGTCGCAGCCGGCCATGACCACGAACCGCCGGATCGCCCCGCTCCTGATCGCCTCGACCACCGAGCCCGCGATCGCGTCCACGGCCTGGTGCGCGCACCCCGTGGTCAGCTCGCGCCCCGAGCCGGGAAGCTGCTCGGGCGGCGGGGACCGCTTCGCCCGCTCGATCAGGGGCGAAAAGTCCTTGGTGCCGTCGCGGGCCACGCCGATGTGCGGAACGCCGGGGAAGCCGGCCGGGCCCGTTGTGAAGATCCGGTCGCGGTACGCCTCCCGCGGCGGCACGATGCAGTTCGTCGTGACCAGGACCGGGCCGTTGAACCGTGCGAACTCGTCGGCCTGCTTCCACCAGGCCCCGCCGTAGTTGCCGACGAGCTGGGGGTAGCCCCTGAACGCGGGGTAGGCGTGGGCCGGCAGCATCTCGCCGTGAGTGTACACGTCGATGCCGCTGTCGCGGGTCTGGTCGAGGAGCTGCTTGAGGTCGCCGAGCTCGTGGCCCGTCACGAGGATCCCCGGGCGGTCGCCGACCGTTGTCCGGACGGTCGTGATCGCGGGTTGGCCGAAGGTCTCGGTGTTCGCCCGGTCGAGGAGGGCGAGGGCCGTGACCCCGACGGTCCCGCACTCCATGGCAAGTCCGACGAGCTCCTCGGCCGTGAGGGGACGCAGATCGGCGGCAAGGGCCCGCTGGAGGAACGCGGTCACGGTCTCGTCCGTGTACCCGAGCGAGGCCGCGTGGTAGTAGTAGGCCGCGAGCCCCTTGAGCCCGGCCAGGAGAAGGGTCCGGAGGGAGTGGACGTCGTCGTCGATCGCCGCATCGGCCGCGATCTCGCCGGCCTTCGCTTCGATCGCGGCGTCGTCCGCGGGAACCCAGGTGCTCGCCTCGGGCTCGTCCGAGCCGGCTGGCGGCAGGAGGTCGCGGAGCGCGATCGCCTCGCGGATCAGGCGCCGGATGCGCTCGGGGTCGAAGTCCACGTTCGTGAGGGTGCCGAAGAGCGCCCCCGCGATGAACATCCCGACGTCCGGGTTCGCCTGTCCCCCCGCCGTGAGATTCCGATGTGCGAGCCCCCGGCAGACCCAGATCAGGACATCCTGGAGCCCCGCCGTCTCTGGATTCTTGCCGCAGACGCCGCTCGCCGTACAGGCGCAGCCCCGCGCGGTCTCCTCGCACTGGTTGCAGAACATACACCCGATCCTCGTACTCCTCCTACAAGTCGTCTTCCCGTCCCGGCCCGGTATGTATTGCCCGGCAATATCGCGGGGCAAACCCTTATTCAAGCGGATCGGTAACCTCGGTGCTGTGCAGGAGCCATTCCTTCCCCTACCCGGACGCACCGCAGTGTCGCTTCCCGACCCCGCCCTTCGAGAGCTGCTCGAGAGCATCCGGGAACCGGCCCTACTGTACCTGCCCGGCGGTCGGATCGCGGCCGTGAACCGCGGCGCGAACGATCTGCTCGGCCCGCCCCCCGTGGTCGGCGTGACCGTCGGCGAGCTCCTCGACCGGAACCCGGCCTACCGCGCGGACGGGAGCCCGATCCACCGCGGCGACCTTCCGTACGCCCGCGCCCTCCGCGGCGAGATCGTCGCCCAGGGGGAGCGGATCGAGATCACCCTGGCCGACGGCTCGGCCTACCCCATCGTGATCACCTCGACCCCGATCGTCCGCGACGGCACGGTCGTGGCCGCCCTCTCGGTCTGGCACGACTTCAACGCGTACACCCGCCGCCTCCTCGACCCGTCAGCGGCCGGGGATCCCGCCTTCGGCCTCTGACGGCTGGCAAATATTTTTACCGTATCAGGGCATGGTGGGGAGCATGTCTCCCAGACACCAGCCACGCACGACGCACCAGGGACCAGCCGGCAACCGGCCGAACAACCCGCCCATCGGCCCCACCGGTCCGAGCCCGGACAAGGTCCGCCGCCTGACCACTCAGAAGGAGCATCCGGCGCAGTACCTCGCGAAGACCCCGGCGCCGGGCCCGGACCAGGGACCCCGTCTGAACCCGAAGGGGTACCGTCCCGACCGGCACCCCCACCCGATGGTGGCTCACCGGCCCCTGCCGCCAGTAATCCACGATCCCGAGCACGATCCGCATGCCAAGAAGTTCGCCGACTTCGATCCCGGCACGGACGCTGCCTTGCAGATCAAGAGCCCGATCCGGCCGCCCATGCGCCTGACCCGCGACGGCCGGTCCAAGCCCCGCGACTTCGGCCGGCGGTGGTGAGCGGGTCCCGGCCCGCGCAACATTTATCTTTTCCAGTCTCCTCTCGTCCCCGTGAGGTACAGCGCATGACAAACGTCAGCAAGCTGGACGGGCGGACCGAGGAGTTCATGCCCGAGAAGATCGTGGTCAGCGCGGTCAAGTCGGGGGCGTCGCCCGGGGCGGCCCGCGAAATCGCCGGCGAGGTCAAGCAGGACGCTGGCGGAACCATCAGCTCGCAGGAGATCCGGAGCCGCGTCCTCGAGGGGCTCGGGCGCCGGAACCCCGACTGGCGGCGGAACTGGGAGGTCTACGACCAGGCCGTCAAGCGACGCGGGTGACCGCGACGGCCGGGCCGGCGGCGCCCGTGAGGTAGCCGCCGACCGCGAGGTCGAAGAGCAGGACGGGCAGACGATCCAGCGCTCGAGCCCGCTTGAACCGAGAGATCCATGGGGCTCGCGCTGGCGAGCGCGAAGTTCGCGGCGAGCGTCAGGAGCGAGATCGCGCCGAGCACGGGCGCGATGATCCGGAGCGGGCCGCGGACCGCGGTGACTGCCGTGATCGCCGCGGCGCCGCCCGCGACGAAGGTGAGCAGGGCCGAGGGCACATGGACGTTCCCCCAGTTCCCGGGGAAGACCCCAACGAGGAGGGCGCCCAGGCAGTACAGGCCGAGCGGGACCGTGGCTGTCCGGACGAAGCCGGCCCGGCCGAGTATGGCGGCGGCCGCGAGGACCAGCAGGCCCGTCGCGATCGTGGTGAGATCGAAGATTGTGGCCGGGGGCCGGATGATCACGCTGCTCGGCGGAGGCTTGCGCCGAGGTCGCTGATAGCGGTCCTGGCCGTGCTGGAGCCCGGGTGGCGGGTCTCGTCCGAGATGATGCCCATGAGGGCGATCAACCCCGCGAGGACGGGGAGGGCGCCGGCGATCGCGACCAGCCGGCCGTAGGCGAGGGGGTAATCGGTCACGTTGAGGGAATGCTTCGCACAGCGGTTTATGCGTTGCCGTTTACCGGAGCAAACGTTTTTCCTTCGCCCCTCCGATGATCGAATGAGGAGTATCCATGCCGACCGATGACGAGCTCCGGGAGATCGCCCGCCATACCGCGAAGGAGAAGGTGGGGTTCTACACCCACCTTGCAGTGTACGTGGTCGTGAACCTCTTTCTGATCGCGATCTGGTGGATCACCAGCGGCCCGGGGAGTTTCCCCTGGTGGATCTTCGTGACCTTCGGCTGGGGCATCGGGGTCGCGGCGAACTACATGGGCGCGTTCCACGGGAATGCCTACACCGAGCGCATGGCCGACCGGGAGTACCGTCGGCTCAAGGGGGAGCGGTAGGCTCCCTCCTCAGAAGAGGAGATCCTCGATCGGGTGCCTGAGCTTGGGCCCCGGCTCGTCGGCCGCGTACCCGACGGGGCAGAGCATGACCGGCACGAGCGGGGCCGGGATGCCGAGGATCGCGCTCACGGCCGCCGGGTCGAACCCGCCCATGGGGCAGGAGTCGAGCCCGAGCGCCTTCGCGCCGTTCAGGGCGTTGCCGAGGGCGAGGTAGGTCTGGGCCGCGGACCATGAGAGGCGCTGCTCGGGCGTCATGGGGTCCGTGAACTGGCGGCACATGCCGATCACCTTCTCGCGCACTTCGTCGGGGACGCCGTTTGTCCGGAGCAGCCCGTCGAGCTTCCGGATCAGCCCGCCGTAGTCGGGGTCGGCGCAGAAGACGAGCAGGTGCGAGCAGGTCGTCACCTGAGGCTGGTCGAACGCCGCGGGCAGGAGCCGTTCCTTCACGGCCGGGTCCGTGACCACCCGGATGCGCCAGGGCTGGAGGTTGATGGCCGAGGGGGCGAACCGGACGAGCTCGAGCAGCTCGCGGATGGTCTCCTCGGGCACGGTCCGACCGTCGAACCGCTTGGTCGCGTAGCGCTGCATCACGCATTCCTGAAATGTCGTCATCGGAGATGCACCGCGTGCAGATGGGGGTCGCGGCCTTTATATTTATGCGGACCGGGCCGGCCGCCAACGATACGTTTATTATTCTTAATGGTCTTGATACAGCCGATGGGATCCGGGTTCCGAGAACTCCTCCCACGACCGACCGCCGCCCGGGGAGCGGGCGGGAGTCGGGAATCCGGCCCTCCGAGGGCGACCGTCGACGACGAACAGAACGCCGATGATCTTCTTCTCGGGGCCGAGTGTACGAACACGCGCGGCAAGCGACGGCCGCGAACAGGTATCCGGCGGGAACGGCCCGGCAACGGGCTCCGTCCCCCGGAACAACTGGAGAGACCTATGCGTGATCATCGTTCTACCGACGCGGCCCCCAGGGGCCGCTCCACACGCTCGGGAAAGATCGGGGTGGGGCTTGCCCTTCTCGTTCTTCTCGCGCTCGCGTTCTGCGCCGTTCCGGCGCTTGCGATGTCCGACAAGACGGCTATGACTCCCGCCCCGACGACTGTACAACCCAATCCGGCGACTGCCATTCTGGATCCGATGACGATCCCCAAGTTCGTCAACCAGCTGACCGGGCCGCCGCCGGTGTACGACCCCGTGGCCCAGACGACCATGCAACCGGCGACAACGGCTGGAAAGAAGGGTGGTCAGACTCCCCCCGTTGTGACCGGGCAGTCCTACCACGTCACAATGAAGGAGGTCACGCAGCAGATGCTGCCGCCGGGCTATCCGACGACGAAGGTATGGGCATACGGCGGCAACGTGACGGACGTGGTCACCGGGAAGAAGACCAGCAACTTCTTCAGCACCCCCGGCCCGTCCTTCGTGGCCACCCGCGGCGTGCCGTTCACGGTCACCTACACCAACAACATCAAGGGTCCGTACATGTTCCCGGTCGACCCGACCATCATGTGGGCCGACCCGACGAACCTGGGCATGGTGATGCCGCCGATGCCCTGGACTCCCGTGATTCCGAAGGCCCAGACCCCGGTCCCGCTCGTGCCCCACCTCCATGGCGGCGAGGTGCAGTCGACCTCGGACGGCAACCCCAGGGCATGGTTCACGGCCGGCGGCCTCCACGGACCGGACTACAACACGGCTGCCCCGACAGATCCGAACAGCGCAGTCTACTACTACCCGAACACGCAGCAGTCGGCCCCGCTCTGGTATCACGACCACGCGCTCGGCCTGACCCGGCTCAACGTGGCCTCGGGCCTTGCGGGCGGCTACCTCGTGCGCGACCCGAAGGACCCGCTCAAGGACCTGCTGCCGTCGGGCAAGTACCAGTTCCCGCTGGTGCTCCAGGACCGCACGTTCTACACGAACGGCTCGCTCTTCTTCACGACAGTGGGAGACAACCCCGACGTGCACCCGTACTGGGACCCCGAGTTCTTCGGCAACACCATCATCGTGAACGGCAAGGTCTGGCCGAACCTGGACGTCGACCGGGGCCAGTACCGGTTCGTCCTGTACGGCGGCTCGAACGCCCGGTTCTACAACCTCTCGCTCGACGTCATTAACCCGAGCAACAAGCACAAGGAGACCCTGCCCTTCGTCCAGATCGCGAGCGACGGAGGATACCTTCCGAAGCCCGTCACCCTTAACTCGCTGATGCTCGCGCCCGGCGAACGGGCCGAGGTGCTCGTGGACTTCTCGAAGCTGCAGCACGGGACGAAGGTCATCGTCCGGAACGACGCGAACACGCCCTTCCCGAGCGGTGACCCCGTCGACCCGAACACGACGGGCCAGATCATGCAGTTCACCGTGACCAAGGACCTCGGGTTCAAGGCGCAGAAGCTCCCGGCGACCCTCAACACGATGCCGGTCCTTACGCCGACCAACACCCGGCAGCAAGTCCTCTTCGAGAAAGAGAGTGATGTGACCGGGAACCCGCTCGCGATTTATCTCAACGGCCTCTCGTACGACGCTCCCGTGACGGAGAACCCGGCCGTCGGCACGACCGAGGAGTGGGACATCGTCAACCCGACCATGGACACGCACCCGATCCACCTGCACCTGATCCAGTTCGAGGTCCTGAACCGGCAGAAGATGGACACGGACCGGTATATGGCCGACTGGATTGCCCTGAACGCGGGCCTCTCGATCGCCGGCGACGGGACACCGCCCTGGTCGTCCGAGCCACAGAAGCTCGACGTGACGAACTACCTGACGGGCGCCCCGACTGCCCCCGATCCGAACGAACAGGGCTGGAAGGACACGGTCCGGATGAACCCGGGCGAGATCACGCGGATCCGCGCCCGGTGGACCGCGCAGGACGGCTCGCCGTTCACGTTCGACCCGACGGTCGGGCCGGGCTACGTCTGGCACTGCCACATCATCGATCACGAGGACAACGAGATGATGCGGCCGTACGTCGTGACCCACTAACCCTTTTTTTTCCGCAGCCACGCGGTATTAATACCGGCCGTGCCCTTCTCCGATCACTATGGAGGCCATCGACGCCATCATGACCCGCCGCTCCGTGCGGCGGTTCTCGAAGGAGCCGGTCGACGACGCGACGGTTCAGGCCCTGCTCCGAGCGGCCATGCAGGCCCCGTCGGCCGCGAACGAGCAGCCCTGGCAGTTCGTCGTGATCGACGACCGGGCCGCGCTGGACGCGATCCCGGAGTTCAGCCCGTACGCCCGCTGGGTGAAGGAGGCCCCGCTCGGCATCCTCGTCTGCGCGGACACGCGCTCGCTCCCGTTCCCGTTCTTCTGGGTCCAGGACTGCTCGGCCGCAATCCAGAACCTGCTCCTCGCGGCCCACGCCCTCGGGCTCGGGGCGGTCTGGACCGGGTGCTACCCGCTCGAGGACCGGGTCGCGGGCTTCGTCCGGCACTGCGAGCTCCCCGAGGGGGTCGAGCCGGTCGGGTTCATCGTGCTGGGCCACCCGGCCGAGACGCCCGCGCCGCAGGACCGGTACCGGGCGGACCGGGTCCACCGGAACCTCTGGGGTGGCTGAGGTGGAGCGGGTCCGGGTCTCGCCGAACGTCTCCCTCCCCATGCCGGTGGTCCTGATCGGTACGCGCCTCGGGGGCCGGGCGAACTTCATGCCCGCGGGCTGGTGCTGCCGCGCGAACCTCGCGCCGCCCATGCTCTGCTGCGGCATCAACCGGACACACGCGACGCCGGGCGCGATCCGGGAGACGGGCACCTTCTCCGTGAACATCCCGTCGGCCGGGCAGATGGAGGCGACCGACTACTGCGGCCTCGTCTCGGGCGCGGACGTCGACAAGTCGACGGTCTTCGAGGTCGTGTACGGCGAGCTCGGGACCGCGCCGATGGTCGCGGACTGCCCCGTGGCGATGGAGTGCCGGGTCGTGGAGGTCGTCTCCCTGCCGTCGCACGACCTCGCGATCGGCGAGATCGTGGCGGCGTACGCGGACCCGGCCGTGCTCCGGGACGACCGGATCGAGATGGACGCGGTCGACCCGCTCCTGCTGACCATGCCGGACAACACCTACCGCTCGCTCGGGCGTGAGTTGGGCCGGGCGTGGTCCGTCGGCCGGCGCCGGGCGGAGGAGCGCTGATGCAGTACCGGCGGATGCGCGGGGTCGACGCCCCGCTCTCGGTCCTCGGGTTCGGCGCCATGCGCCTGCCCAAAACTCCCGACGGCCGGATCGACCGGCCGGCAGCGACGGCGATGGTGCGGTACGCGATCGACGCCGGGGTCAACTACGTGGACACGGCGTACGTCTACCACGAGGGGGAGAGCGAGCCGTTCCTCGGCGAGGCGCTCGGGGACGGGTACCGTGAACGGGTCTTTCTCGCGACCAAGCTCCCGGCGTTCATGGTGAAGGCCCGCGACGAGATGGACCGGTACCTGGACGAGCAGCGGGCGCGGCTCCGGACGGACGCCATCGACCTCTACCTCCTCCATGGGCTGAACGGGGAGAGCTGGGAGCGGATGCAGGCGCTCGGCGTCCTGGAGTTCCTCGACGAGGCGCTCGCCGACGGCCGGATCCGGCACGCGGGCTTCTCGTTCCACGACGACTTCGCGGCCTTCACGCCGATCGTGGATGCGTACGACTGGACTTTCGCCCAGGTCCAGTACAACTACATGGACGTCCACTACCAGGGCGGGGCCGGGGCTGTCCGGTACGCGGCCGATCGCGGCCTGGGGGTCGTGGTCATGGAGCCGCTGCGCGGCGGCGCGCTGGCCCGGCCGATCCCCGGCGTGGCCGAGCTCTGGGCGCGGGCCGGGGCCGAGCGGACGCCGGCCGAGTGGGGCCTCGCCTGGCTCTGGGACCAGCCCGAGGTGACGGTCGTCCTCTCGGGGATGAGCGCGATGGACCAGGTGCGCGAGAACGTGGCGTACGCGGACCGGGCCCGGCCGAATTCCCTCTCGCCGGCCGAGCGGGCGGTCTACGACGACGTCCGCGCTCTGTACCGCGGCCGGAGCGCGATCGACTGCACGCGCTGCGGGTACTGCCAGCCCTGCCCCTCCGGCGTCGACATCCCCGAGTGCTTCTCCCTGTACAACGACGCTCACGTCTACGGCGACGCCGCGGGCGCGAAGTCGGGGTACCACATCTTCGCCCGGTTCGGCGGGGCCGCGTCGAACTGCACCGAGTGCGGCCAGTGCGAGGAGCGCTGCCCGCAGGGGCTCGAGATCAGGAAACACCTGAAGGCCGTGGACGAACTGCTGGGCTGACGGCCCCTACGGCCGCCGCCAGATCTCGGGCGAGACCCGGGCCTTCGGGTCGTAGTACTCGATCCGTTCGGGCCGGAAGACGAGGACCACGAACAACGTGGTTCTCTACCGACGAGATCGCCGTCGTCGAGGCTGGCGTCGGCCGGCCGAGAGACGAACGGCCCCGCCGGCCATCACCTCCGCCGCGTCGGACTTTCCCCCGAAGCCGATTACTGGCCGTCGATCCCCCGCGGGCCGTGCATCATGTTTCATCAAATCGGTTGATGTAACACTGATGAAAGCGGTGATGAAACATCTGATGAAAGATCATATCTCCGCATTTCAGATTCCGATCAGGAATCAAACGCTAACATGGGAAGATCGAGTTTTGATGTTTCATCAGATGGGAAACAACAGGGATCGGCCGACCGGTGGCGGGGGGATCCCTCTATCTCTTCGTGATCC
>JADGNL010000088.1 GCA_017883495.1 Methanomicrobiales archaeon
GGAGGGTCAGGAGGTCCGGCGCCCCGGCCCGGACCGCGGCGAAGAGCGCCGCAATCCGGTCGGGGTCGGGCACGGGGTCGGCGCCGGGCAGGGCCCCGTACGCGAGCAGGTCGGGTTGCCGGCCGAGCCGGAAGTGGCGGGCGCCGTATGTGGCGAGGGCCGTGACCTCCTCGCCGACGGCGCTCGTCGAGCGGTACCGCGGCGGGCCGTAGAACGGCTCGGTGCAGAAGGAGCAGCCGCCGACGGCCTCGCGGGCGCAGCCCCGCGCGGTCTCGAGCTCGCAGACGACGTGGGGGAACGACGGGTGCTGGGGGAGGACGGCCGCGCCGGCCACGGCGAACGGGTCCGTGACTCCGTAGTCGTAGCTGCCGCGGGGCTCGCCGCCGGCGAGTGCGGCCTCGAGGGCCGCGGCCGGGTGGCCGGCGAGGAGGAGGTCGTAGTCGTCGAGCCCCGGGGGCACGGCCCGCTCGCCGCCGCCGTGCGCGTACCCGAAGAGGACCGGCCCCCCGATCGCGGTCGTCGGGTTCCGGAGCTGCCGGCCGAGCTGGCGGAGCTCGTCGAGGGTCGCGGGCGTGCCCGCGAGGTACTTCCCGGGCACGGTCGTGCCCGCGTGGACCACGACCAGGTCGGCCCGGTCGAGCTCGGCGAGGAGGGCCGGGTCCAGGCGGAGCCGGTCGATCGTCAGGTACCGGACTCCGTAGCCCCGCTCGAAGAGGACGCCCGCGAGTGCGCGGACCTCGGGCGCGATGTACGGCGGCACCCCCAGGCAGGCCGGCTCGTCCACGTACCCGTCGAGGAGGACCGCGCTAGAGCTCATGGCCGAGGAGGGCGAGGAGCCGGCGGGCGAAAAGAAGCTTCCCCCGTTTGACCGGGTCGACACTGACGTCGTCGAGGTCGAAGCCGGCGAACTCGACCGAGGCCGCGCCGAGGTGGTGGGCCGCGAACGCGGCGCGGTCGCCGTCCGAGAAGCCGCCGAAGTCGTGGACGTGCGGCAACGGCGGGCCCTGCGTGGTCCCGACCAGCGGCCCCTCGAAGCGGGGAACCCAGCGCCGGAGCAGGTCCGTGTTGTCGCCGTGGGCGTGCACGACCATGACCGTGCCCTCGCGATTCATCACGGGGAACGCCTCGGTCGCGCCGTCGAGGTCGGTGAAGACCGCGCCGGGCAGGATGCCGCGGGTGTACAGCACGTCGGCCGCGCCGTCCGCGGCGAGCACGACCCCGCGGATCCGCCCGAGCTCGCGGGCGAGAGTCGGGGCGTTGCCGCAGACCGTGACCTCGCGGTCCCGGATCAGGCGGTCGAGAACGGGCAGGTCGTCGCGCGGGAGGAGGCCGGCGAGGAGCTCGGCCGCGGCCGCGTCGGCCGAGCCATCGAACTGGAAATAGTCTAGGATCTCGTCGTAGAGAGGCGCCCAGTCGTCATAGTTCATTGCGCCCCTCTTTCTTCTCGAGGCCGACGATGTTCTCGAACCGCTTCAGGATCGGGTCGATCACGAGCGAGAGGAGTTTCTCCTTGTCGTCGACCATCGAGAAGTAGGTGAGCGGGATCACGGCCGCGGCCATGTTCGGGTGGCCGCCCGCGTCCCCGATCTCGCCGAAGGCCTCGGCCAGGACGGTCCCGAGGTTGATCCGGACGTCCCGCGACCGGGCGATCAGGAGGATGCCCGTGTCGCCGATCCCGTAGATCAGGGCCGTGTTCACGCCCTCGAGGTTGAGCAGGTAGTCGGCCGCCTGGGGGAGCGCGTCCCGGTTCCGGATATAGCCGACGTTGGAGAAGAGGTAGCCCGAGCGGATCACGCGGTTCTGGATCGCCTTGCCGAGGACGTCGAGGGTCTCCTTCGAGAGCGACGGGCTCATGATCTTGTCGAGCAGGTCGTTGTCGGCGAGCGGCAGCAGGAACGCGACGTAGTTGAGGTCCTGCGGGGTGACGTTCCGGCGGAAATCGCGGGTGTCCGCCCGGATGCCGTACATGAGGCCGGTCGCGACCTTCTTGTCGACCGGGACATCGAGATCCTGCAGGTACTGCGTCAGGATCGAGGCCGTCGCGCCCATGCCGGGCCGGATGTCGACGAACTCGGCCGCGGCCACGGCCTCGTCAGCGGCCCGGTGGTGGTCGATCACGATGTTGACCGGGGTGCCGTGCGGGATGTTGTTGTTGACCCCCGGAGCGGACGCATCGACGAGCGCGAGGTACCGGCACTCCTTGAGCTGCTGGGCCGTGCACTTCTCCATGCGGATGTCGAGCAGGTTCACGAAGGCCCGGTTCTCCTGGTGGCCGATGTTCCCGTCGTAGAGGATCCGCGTCTGGAGCCGGCGGTCCGAGGCCGCGCGGGCGATCGCGGCGAGGGCCATCGCCGACGAGATCGCGTCGGGGTCGGGGTTGTTGTGCGTGACGATCCCGAGCACCCCTTCCCACGACTCGAGCAGGTCGAAGAGCCGCTGGGCGATCCGGGTCACGTGCAGCCGCCGGATCTGGTGGACGGCCGCCTTCGCGACCACCTCCTGCGGGTAGATCACGTACTCGGCGCCGGCGGCCTCGAGCGCGCTCTGCGAGAGCGGGTCCATCGCCCGGGCGATCACCTCGGTGTCGGGGTACCGCGCCTTGAGCGTCTGGACGGCCGCGAGGTTCGAGTCTTTCTCGTTCGAGAGGACGAAGGCGACCTTGGGGACGCGAAGGGTGTCGAAGAGGGCCGGGTTCTTGATGTCCCCCGCGACGGCGTCGTAGTTCTGATCGAGCAGGTCCTTGACCCTCTTTTCGTCCTTGTCGACGACCAGGATCGACCGCGTCTCCGACTCGAGCTCCTCGATCACGTTGTAGCCGATGGAGCCGCAGCCGAGTACCATGTACTCGACCTCATTCTGCGGCTCCCGGAGATCGGAGTCAGCCATGTTATGAGAGATGGGTTGCCCGGCCATATTAAGCCAGTCATCGAGCAGATCCGGGGGCAGGGCCGTCAGATTTATGACGATGGACCGGCAATCTATGGAAGCGCAAGTACGGGCTTGTAGCTTAGTTCGGTAGAGCGACGGACTCTTAATCCGTAGGCCAAGGGTTCAAATCCCTTCAGGCCCGCTTTCTCTCGTTGTCTTTCTTCCTTCGGCGTTTTCTCTTCACCGTCACCGTTCCCGCCTCGTTTCCGTCCGCGATCCGAAGAGGGCGGAAAAGTTCTATCCCGTTGTGCCGCGAAATTATCGCTGGGGAGGGATCGGCATGCGATGCGACAATTGCGGAAAGGAGTTCCAGACCTACAACCGGATCTGCCCGTACTGTCATGCTAGGGCCGGAGCCGTCCAGGCTCCGCCGCCCGTTGCGTCCGCCCCACCCGCC
>JADGNL010000089.1 GCA_017883495.1 Methanomicrobiales archaeon
ACTGTCCATCAGCACCACCCGGTCGGCCCAGGCGTACGCGAGTTCGACATCGTGGGTCGAGATCACGATGGTCGTGCCGGACGCGTTCAGCTCGTCGAGGAGCTCCATCACCACGAGTGCCGCGGCCGGGTCGAGCGCGCTCGTGGGCTCGTCGAAGACCAGCACCTCGGGGCGCATGGCGAGCACCCCCGCGATCGCGACGGCCTTCTTCTCGCCGCCCGAGAGCAGGTGCGGCGGCCGGGACTCGAACCCACGGAGACCCACCGCTGCGAGCGCTCTCGTCACAGCTCGGCGAACTTCGCCCTCGGAGAGCCCGAGGTTGAGCGGCCCGAACGCGACGTCCTGGTACACGGTCGGGGCGAAGAGCTGGGCGTCGGAGTTCTGGAGAACAAGGCCGACCCGTCGGCGGAGCTCGCGCAGATGCCGGCGATCATACCGGAACGGTTCCCCGTGGAGGCGCATCTCGCCTGCAGTGGGTCGGAGGAGGCCGTTTGCCATCAGCAGGAGGGTCGACTTGCCGGCCCCGTTCGGACCGACGAGCGCGACTTTTGATCCTCGCTCGATTGTGATCGAGACATCACTGAGGGCATCGCGGCCGTTCGGGTACGCGTAGCGGATACCCGCGGCTTCGAGGGCCGGGGTCATGGCAGCCCTCCGGCCGGCCAGACCAGGACAGCAACGAGCAGGGGGACGAAGACGGCGGCTGCCCCAAGGACGTGCCGCGCCCGGAGCGGCGGCCGGTCGGTCTCGAGCTCGAGCCGGCCGTCATAGCATCGGGCATCCATGGCGAGGACGAGTTCGTCTGCCGACTGCCAGGCGCGCAGGAAGACCGCGCCCGCGAGCATGGAGAAGGCCCTGACCGCACCCCGCGGTCGGCCGTACGCGAGTCGACTTGTCTGGGCGTCGAGCACGGTCGCGGCCTCGTCGAGCAGGACGAAGATGAACCGATAGATCAGCATAGCGAGATCCACGATAACGATCGGCACGCCCAGGCGGGCAGCCGTTGCGAAGAGCGAGATCATCGGGGTGGTCATAGCCACGAAAAGGAGAGCGGCCATCCCGGCGCCTGTCCGGAGTATCTGGGTTATGCCGAGCTCGAGGCCGCCCTGTGTCACGGCGATCCGGACAGAAGCGAGATCGAAAGATGCGAGGACGGTGCCCCCCTGGGTCAGGATCACGAGAAGCGCCGAGGAGACAAGTACGAATCCTGCCGGGACCGCAAGGATGCGAAGGTAAAACCCGGAGGGGATTCGGGCTGCCCCGACCGTCAATCCGACCCCGGCGAGGAAAATGAGTACGAGAGCGCCCGGCGCCGGAGCTGCGAGCGCGAGAAGCATCAGCCCGAGGCCGAGGCCGAGCTTGAGCTGGGGGCTGACGTCACGGAGCGCATTCTGATGCGCGCACCCCTCGAGGAGGTGATGGTCCATGCTCAGGCCTCGCTCCGGTGCTCGCGCCAGTACCAGAGGCAGCCAAGGAGGACAGTGAGGCCGGCACCTGCCTGGACCCCGAAGAGGAGCGGCGCGTTCTGTTCGCCGCCCGGGACGCCGGGGGCCTGAGCCCAGGGCTCGTAAGCCCCCCCGGTCAGATCGCCGATCTTCTCCGCAGCCCGATCGTCGGTCCCCGTCGCCGCACGGTCAGCGAGGAGCATTGCAAGGGTCGCGAGCCCGAGCACGAGCACGACCCCTATGACGACTCCCAGGGTCCGGTTCATGGCGCCGGAACCTCCCGGCGGAGGACGTGGAGCCGCTCGAGCACATCGCCGCGGATCGCTATCATGTACCGGAAGACGAGCGCGATCACGAGTCCCTCCACGATGGCAAGCGGAACCTGGGTCAGCGCGAAGATCCCGGCAAAGGTCAGGAATGAGGCGGTCACGCCTCCCGTCGTGGCAGGAAACGCGAGCGCGAGCTGAGTCGAGGTCGTGAGGTAGGTGGCGATGTCAGCAACGGCGGCAGTCGCGAAGACGGCAGTGCAACAACCGACCCGGGCGCGCATGCAAATCCTGTAGATCGCATATCCGGCCGCCGGCCCGGCGATTCCCATGGAGAAGACGTTCGCACCAAGCGTCGTGAAGCCGCCGTGTGCGAGAAAAAGCGCCTGATACACGAGCACGATCGTGGCGAGGACCGAGGTGACGGCCGGCCCGAAGAGAACTGCGCCCGCTCCGGTCCCGGTCGGATGGGAGGACGAGCCGGTCACGGACGGAAGCTTGAGCGATGAGAGGACGAAGATGAACGCGCCCGAGACCGCAAGCAGGGGCAGGAGTTCCCGGTCCTCCCCGACGAGCCGCCGGATCCGGACCACACCGTATGCGATGACAGGAAGGGCGAGCGCGAACCAGAGCGCGGCCCAGAACGGGGGGAGAAACCCTTCCATGATATGCATACGATCACCCTGCGTTAAGCAACTGAACTTTCGTTAAATCCAGTAATATTGTAAAAAATGGGACCATCCCGCTATTAAACTGTCCGGTCAGAGGGCTCGCGGTCCAAGTCGCTCGACCAGACGCTCGACCTGGGCTTGAGCCGTTCCTGTGTAATGTTCGGGGTCGAGGAGGCCTTCGAGTTCGCTTGTCGCAACCAGGGCCGTCACCGTGGGCCGGGCGGCGAGCACGTCCGCGAGCGGCCGTTCGGCGGCCCTCGCCTCCATCGAGGCGACGCGGACTATCTCGTGCGCCTCCTGCCGGTCCATGCCGCGCCGCGTCAGGGCGATCATCACGGACTCGGCCATGTTGACATCCTGGAGGATATGCAGGTTGGCGCGGATCCGGTCCTCGTGCAGGACAAGCCCGTCGAGGACGACGGTCATCAGACGGAGGATGTGGTCGCAGAGGACCGAGGCCTCGGGAAAGAGAACCCGCTCGCACGAGGAGTTCGTGAGGTCGCGCTCGTCCCAGAGAGTGTTGTTCTGGAGCGCGGGCTCGACCGAAGCCCTGACGATACGGGCGAGGCCCGAGACCTGTTCGCTCCGGATGGGGTTGCGCTTGTGCGGCATGGTCGAGGACCCGACCTGCTTTGCGCCGAATGCTTCCTCGACCTCGGCGATCTCGGTCCGCTGCAGCGACCTGACCTCGATCGCCATCTTGTCGAGCGAGGTCGCGACGTTCGCGAGGAAGAAGAAGTACTCGGCGTAGCGATCGCGCTGGATCACCTGATTCGAGACCTCGACCGGGGCGAGCCCGAGCAGGGTCATCATGCGCGCCTGGATCTCAGGGGCATTCGGGCCGAGGGCGGCCTGCGTGCCCACCGCACCGGTCAACTGCCCCACCTCGACCCGGGGGCGGAGCTCGGCCAGACGATCGAGGTGCCGGCCGACCTCCGCGGCCCAGATCGCGAAGCGGAGGCCGTAGGTGGTGGGGACGCCGATCTGTCCGTGGGTCCGTCCGGCGGCGACGAGCGCCTTCGTTTCTTGGGCGCGGCGGAGCAGAACGCCGAGGAGCCGACGGAGTTTCTCTTCGAGCAGGGCAAGGGCAGCTTTGAGCTGGATCCCGGTCGCCGTATCGAGCATATCGTTCGAGGTCGCGCCGAAGTGGACGTACCGTCCGGCGTCGCCGCACTCCTCGGCGATCGCCTTCACGATCGCCATCATATCGTGGTGGATCTCGTCCTCGATCGCCTTTGCTCGATCGAGCGACGCCCGTGCCGCCCCCAGCGCGATCGCGTCGGCCGCCTCTGCCGGGATCATCCCGACGTCGGCCTCGGCCCGGGCCAGCGCGACCTCGGCCGCGACGATCGCGGCGAAGCGGCGCTCCTCGCCCCAGACCGCGCGCATCTCCGGAGTTCCGTACCGGAACTCGATCGGGTGGATCGCCATACGTTGAGTACATTCGCATAGGGAGAATAAAAAGGACGGCGGGATCGAACGATGGCTATTTCGTGGGTCGCGGCGACCTGTAACGGACGGATGTTCTGGCACCTGATCCTGACGGACGCCTGCAACCTCTGCTGCTCGTACTGCCGCGGGAAGGCGTTCTGGCCGCGCGAAGAGCCCGGCCGACCCTGCGCCTACGACCCCGCGCTCCCGGCGGAGCTCGCGGTCGACCTCGACGACCTCGCCGCATTCCTGGCGCGCGACCCGGACCCGACCCTGACCTTCTACGGAGGCGAGCCGCTCCTGCGGCCCGATCTAGTCGAGGACGTGATGGCGCGCATACCCGACTGCCGCTATATGCTCCAGACGAACGGGCTCCTGCTCGATCGGCTCCCCATCGAGACCCTGCACCGGTTCCACACCCTGCTGGTCTCGATCGACGGGCCCGAGACCCTGACGGACTGCCACCGCGGCGAAGGGGTCTACGCACGGGTTCTCGCGAATATCGAGCGGCTCGCAGCCAGCGGGTTTTCCGGCGAGCTGATAGCGCGCATGACCGTTGACGAGGCCACGGCGATCGAGGAGGCCGTACTCCACTGCGATGGCCTTCCTGTCTCGGCCGTCCACTGGCAGCTCGACGCGAACTTCTGGGGCGACCACGCTGCCCGCGACTTCGCGCGGTGGACGCGTGAGGACTACGACCCCGGGATACGGCGGCTCGTCGACGCCTGGGTGACCCGAATGGAGGCGGGGGAAGTGGCCCGGTGGTACCCGTTCCTGGACACGACCTGGGACCTCCTCCGCGGCGAACCCTCCCGCCTTCGGTGTGGGTCGGGGTACGCCAACTATACGATCCAGACCGACGGGACGATCATCCCGTGCCCGATCATGACGGGCATGACCGGGTTCTACCTGGGTCACATCCGCGACGCCGACCCGCTCGCGATCCCGGCAGTCCCGGTCGGAGGCTGCGGCGGTTGCGACCTCGCGTCCTTCTGCGGCGGACGCTGCCTCTACGCTGCAGTCACCGAGCCCTGGCCTGCCACAGCCCGGGCCGAGGTCTGCGGCACGGTCCGGAACCTTCATGACGCTCTCACCTCCGCCCTTCCGCGGGTTCGCACTCTCCTCGAGGAAGGCACGATCGCGCCCGAGGACTTCGACCACGTCAAGTTCAACGGCTGCGAGATCATCCCCTGACGGCCTCGTCCAATAGAGCAAAGCCGTCGGAGCGCGTATAGGATCAGGATGGAGGACGATCTCGAGGCCTGGTTCCCCTACCCGACGTTCAGGCCGCACCAGCGCGAGATGCTCGAGCTCGCCGGCTCCGCGGCCCGCGATGGCGGCATCGTGATGATCGACGCCCCGACGGGCTCGGGGAAGTCGAGCGTGGTCGCGGCCCTGCTCGCGGCCCGAGCCGGGAG
Source organism: Methanomicrobiales archaeon (assembly GCA_017883495.1). Lineage (GTDB taxonomy): Archaea > Halobacteriota > Methanomicrobia > Methanomicrobiales > Methanospirillaceae > UBA288. The sequence continues at coordinate 5,232 of JADGNL010000089.1, forward strand.
GAAGGTTCTGGTCGCGGTCAGAACCGTGAGCCAGCTCGATACATTCGTCCGCGAGCTTGCGCTCGTCAGGACGAAGCAACCCTCGCTCCGCTTCGCCTACCTGATCGGCAAGGGGTCCATGTGCCCGCTCCCGGGCACTGGCGACGTCTACCGGCGCTGCGAGGGAGTCAAGGCCTTTTCGGCCGCGCTGATGAAGGAGCGGGCGCAGAAGGGCGCACTCGTGCCGTCGCGCGACCCGCAGATCCGGCTCCAGCTCAAGAAGCAGGATCCCGATCACCCCCTGCTCTGCCCGTACTTCATCGCGAGCCGCCACTTCGTCCAGGCTGAGGAGTCGGGCGCTCTCCGGATGGTACCGTCGGCCGCGCTCCGCACGCGGGCAGATCGGCTCGCGGCCGACACGGTCAGCCCCCGGGATCTCGGGCGGCTCTGCGGCGACTGCTGCCCGTACGAGGCGATGCTCCAGGCCGCCCGGACAGCCGACGTGGTGGTCCTGAACTTCCACCACCTCTTCGACGACGAGATCCGCGAGCAGCTCTACCAGTCTCTCGGGATCGAGTCGCCGAAGGACGTCCTGCTGTTGATTGACGAGGCGCACAACGTCGGGGACGTGGTCCAGGAGATTCAGTCGGTCGAGTGCGACGCAGGGACGATCGACCAGGCCGGCCACGAGCTCGCGGGCCTCCGGCGATACCAGTCGTCGGCCGGCGCCGTGATCGAACTCCTGCCCCGGATCGACCGGTTCATTCAGGGGCTCTCGGCCTCGCCCGAATCGATGGACTGGTTCGATCCCGCGCTTTTCGCGCGGATGGTTCTGCGCGGCTCGCTCTACCAGACGACGGGGCAGGTGGTGGACGACCTCACCGAGATCCGCGACTTTGTGCGGGAGAAGAGTATCGAGGCCGGCGACTTCAAGGAGACTGCGATCGAGCGGCTGACCGAATTCTTCTATCGCGTGGACCGGGCCGCGCGCGATCCGGCCTTCCTCTCGGTCTTCCGCAGGGTCGACGAGGAGCGGGTCGCGCTCGCGGTTCGGAACATCGACCCCGCTCCGCGACTCACCGAAGTCGCCGGGCTGCACTGGTGCACGGTCCTGATCAGCGGCACGCTCTCGCCGGTCGATGCCTACCGGCGGTACTACTTCGAGGAGCTGCCCGTCCAGACGCTCTCGCTTCCGAACGCGTTTCCAAGGGAGAACCGGCTCATCCTCGCGGCCAAGGACGTGACGACCGCGTTCTCGCAACGGCAGAGTCGGGAGAACGCGGACCTGATCGCGGACTACATCGCGGCGTTCGCGACCGCCCCGGGGAACCTCGCGGTCTACTTTCCGTCGTATCACCTCCTCGAGCAGTTCGCCGAGCGGGCGGCGCCGCGCATCAGGTCGAAGACGGTTTTCGTCGAGCCGAAGGAGGCCGCCGACGCCGGAACGGCACTCCGCGAGTTTCTCGCCCTACCGGGACGGGGAAAGGCCGGAGTGCTCTTCGCCGTGACTGGCGGCAAGTGGTCCGAGGGACTCGACTACCGGGGGGAGATGCTCTCGGGCGCGATGGTGGTGGGGTTGCCGCTCGCGCCGTTCAACCGGGTGCGGCGCATGGTGATCGACTATTTTGTCCGGAAGTTCGGGGACGAAGGAGAGTTCATCTCGTACACGCTGCCGGCGATCAACAGGGCGCTCCAGGCCCTCGGGCGGGTGCTTCGGACGCCCGAGGATCGGGGCGTGCTCGTGCTGGCCGAGCAGCGCTTCCTCGAAGACCGGGTTCGGGGCGGCCTGCCCCCCTGGATGCAGGAGGAGCTCGCGATCGTCGATCTCGCGGGATTCCGGGAGGCGATTGCACGATGGCGTTGAACGAGGGAGTCTGCCGCCTCGGTGCGTGGTCCGTGCGGGTCGTCTGGGAGGGCGACATTGTCCACGCGGTCGAGTTCTGCGACCTTTCTCCCCGTGGCGAGGTGCCTGCGCCGATCTCCGCGTACTGCCGGGGGGAACAGACCGATCTCTCGCCTCTCCGCTCCGCGGCTCTCGAACGGCCCGGGAAGGCCGCCGCAATTTATCACGAGGTCTGCGCGATCCCGTACGGCATAACCACGAGTTACGGGACGATCGCCCGGCTCGCCGGGACCTCTGCCCGGGCCGTCGGCCAGGTTATGCGCCGCAATCCGACGCCGCTCGTGATCCCGTGCCACCGGGTGATCGGCGCCGACGGCTCGATTCGCGGCTTTTCCCCTTCGATCGCGATCAAGGAGCACCTGCTCGCGATGGAGCGCGGACGAAGCGTTAAGCGGTCCGGCGCGGAACTCTAGGGAACCATGAGGATTGCAGTGCTCGGCGCCGGAGCGGTCGGGCTCTCGATCGCGGCCCGGCTCTCACGGGTCGCCGATGTGGTCGCGGTCACGCGCGAACGTTATGTCGCGGCCATCCGGCAGGAGGGCTTTCGCATTACCGGCCGGTGGGGAGACGGGGTCTACAACCTCGCCGTTGCGACGAGCCTCGGCCCCGACGAGGAGTTCGACTACGTCTTCATCACGGCGAAGTCGGTCGATACTGCCGCCGTCTGCCGTGATTTCGCGCCCATCCTCGCCCGCGCGGAGGCCGTGAGCCTCCAGAACGGGATCGGGAACGAGGAGATCATTGCCGAATATGCCGATCGGGTGATCGGCGGCATGATCATCACCGGTTTCGAGTGGCGGAGCGCGAGCGCAGTCCACGTCTCGGTCGAGGGGGGGTCGATGAAGCTCGGCCGGTTTCCGGGGGGAATGGATTCGGCCGTCGAGGCGCTCGTCGACCTGGTCCGGAAAGCCGGGATCCCGGTCGAGGGAACGGCCTCGATCCGGACCGAGATCTGGGGCAAGACCATGTACAACTGCGCCCTCAACCCGCTCGGGGCGCTCATGAACGTCCCGTACGGCCGCCTCGCCGAGCCTCATGCATGGGTGATCATCGAGGCGATTGTGGCCGAAGTCTACGCAGTCGCACGTGCCGAAGGGGTCGCGCTCGCCTGGCCGGACCCGGCATCTTATCTCGCATTCCTCGCCTCAACGCAGCTGCCGAGCACAGCCGGCCATCACTCGTCGATGCTTCAGGACCTTTCGCGCGGCCGGCGAACCGAGATCGATTTTTTGAACGGCGCGATCGCCGCTATCGGCGCCCGGCACGGGGTTTCCGCACCGGTCAACGCCTGCGTCGCCGACCTGGTCCGGTTCCGTGAAGCCCTGACGGAAGGGTGAGAGCGTGCAACGGTCGGCAATCATCCTGGTCGGGGGAGATGCGACCCGCGCCGGGGGACGCGAGAAGTACTTCTTTCCACTGCGGGGCAAGACCTTCCTCGACCGGTTGATCGGAGCCCTTTCGCCGATCGCGGATGAGGTCCTGCTTGTCGCCCGTGACGAGATCCAGTGCGCGCGGTTCGAGAAGTACCCGTCGGTCAGGTGCACCGTCGACCGGCGCCGGGGCCTCGGCCCCATCGGCGGGCTCCACGCCGGGGCGCTCGCTGCCTCGGGTGAGGCTCTCTTCGTCGTCGCCTGCGATATGCCCTGCGTCAACCCCCGCGTCGTCTCCCGCCTCTTTTGCCTCCTGGACGACCACGAGGCCGTGATCCCGTGCTGGCGGCCCGGAATGTTCGAGCCACTCCACGCGGTCTATGCCCGTAGCGCGGTTCGCCGGTATCTCGAGAATCACGACGACCTCTCGCTCCGGGCGATGGTCCGGGCCCTCGACTGCCGGTTCGTCCCTGTTGAGACTCTGCGCGACGTCGACCCCGACCTCAGGACCTTCACGAACATCAATCGGGTCGACGATCTCGCGCGGATCGGGGAAGACTTCGACTGATCCAAACGCCGTCCGCCCCGCGTTTTTCCTCCTTCGACATGGCTCGGGTGATTTAGACCGATCAGTTTATGTCTACAATGAACATAATTGTTCATTGTAGTATCATCACGTCCGCCAGTGTGGTGCGGACATTCCAGGAAGTGTCATCTCATGAAATCACGTGATATTGCCATCGTCGGCATTCTGCTCGCCATCGGCGCCATCGTCCGGTACCTCTCGCTGATCATCCCCGGCCCGATCGTGGCGAATCTGGTGATCGCGTTCTACTGTCTGGCGATACTGCTCGTGCTCCCGACCCTCACCGAAGCGATCGGGATCGGCTTCGTCGCCGGCATCGTCTCGGCCCTGATCAGTCATTCGGTCTTTCCGCCGGGCAACCTGATCTCGGAGCCGATCGGTGCGGTCGTCTGCCTGCTCGTTTATCGGGTCCTGAAAGGCCGCGTTCCCGGATCGGAAGCAGTCACGACCTTCGTCGCGACCGTCGCCTCGGGCTCGGTCTTCGTGCTGATCTCGCTCGTGGCTGTCGCGCCGACGATCCTCTCGAAGTACGCGACCCTCGGCGCCTACGCCGTGGTCGTCGTTCCGATTGTCCTGACGGCCGCCATCGCCAACGCGGTGATTGCCCAGGTCATCTACATGCCGGCGGCGCGCGCGGTCCTGCGGGACCGCCCCGCTCTGCAACCGCTGCCGGAGAGTGCATGATCGCGCTCGAACATTACTCGTACGCCTATCCCTCCCGCTCCGAGCGGGCGCTCGACGACGTCTCCCTTCATGTAAAGCAGGGGGAGGTCGTGCTTGTGACCGGTCCCACTGGCGCGGGCAAGACCACGCTCTGCCTCGCGGCAGCGGGCATCCTCCACCACGACTACGGCGGTGCCTCCGCCGGCCGAGTCACGTTGATGGGCCGGGATATCGGCGAGTTCGACGGGCTCGCCGAGATCGGCCGACACGTCGGGGTCGTCTTCGACGATCCCGACGCCCAGCTGATCTTCACGACCGTCGAAGAGGAGATCGCCTCGGGCCTCGAGGGCCTGCCCCTCCCGCGGGAGACACTGCTCGCAGAGATGGAGCGGATTCTCGATATGACCGCGACGGCCGATCTCCGCGATCGTGCCCCGCACACGCTCTCGGGAGGCCAGAAGCAGCGGGTCGCGCTTGCCGCGACCCTCGCGCTGGGCACGGAGGTCCTGATCCTTGACGAACCGACCTCGGAGCTGGACGAGGAGGGGACACAGATGCTCTTCCGGATCATCGAGCGGCTCAGAGGGGAGGGGACGACTGTGCTGATCGTCGAGCACAAGCTCGATGCGCTCTTCGCGCTCGCGGACCGGATGGTCTTTCTCGAGCACGGCCGCATCCTTGCCGAAGGAGCGCCCGAGGAGCTCCTGCGGGACGAGCGGGTCCGCGCCGTGCTCCACGCAGAGCCTCCTGCGACGTCCTTTCCACGGGAAGGGCATCGCAAAGTCCCGGCGACCATCCTGCCGATCGTTCGTATCGAGGGACTCGTCCACTCCTACGATGGAGTCGAAGCCCTTCGAGGACTCGACCTTGCTATCCGGCCGGGTGAGTTCGTGGCCGTGATCGGCGACAACGGCTCGGGCAAGACCA
>JADGNL010000011.1 GCA_017883495.1 Methanomicrobiales archaeon
GACGGTGGAGCCGGTATCGCCGACGAGGAGCACCGAGGCGTCCTGGTTCTCGACCCAATCGATGAACTTGACGAAGGCGGCCTTGAAGGCCTCGACCTGGTCCCGCGGCCGATGCGTGTTCTCCTTCGTGAAGATGTAGGTCGAGACCTCCTTGATGCCGAGGTCCCACACGACGTCGAAGAGCCGTTTTCCGGGCTCGATGCCGTGATCGTACCCGGCCGACTTGGAAAGCCCACGCGCCACGGCCCACCGCCGGTTGCCGTCGGGGATGATGCCCAGGTGGGTCGGGATGCGCGAGCCCTTCGAGGGCAGAAGGCCCGTGGCGGAGAGTGTCACTGGCACCCCCTTCGGAGAGTGCGGTATTAATCTTTGCGGACGAACGGCGCGCCCGGCGTCGGGGTGCAATCCGTTTCTCCTGCGGCGAATCGTGAAGGGATCGCGCAAAGACAGTCGGCGGGCCGTCTCTATCGCGGTTCAGGGACGGTCTCGGCCATCTCCGGGGGGTCGCCCAGGAGGAGCCAGTTCTGAAAGACGACCGGCGTGACCACGGTCGTCACGAGGCTCATCAGGAGAATCGCAACGAAGATCTCCTGGCCGATCACCCCGGCGTTCAACCCGATTAGTGCCACGATCATCGCCACCTCGCCGCGCGGCGCCATGCCGAAACCGATGACGGCCGCTTCCCGCGCCGAGAACCCGAATAGCCGGGCCGGCAGGCCGCACCCGACGAGTTTTGTCAGGATCGCGACCACCGTGATCGCTCCGACAAGAACGGCGACGGCCGGCGTCAGGACCCTGAGGTCGACGATGATGCCGAGCGAGACGAAGAAGATCGCGGCGAAGATGATCTGGAGATACTCCGCCCCCTCGCGCGGATCCCTGCTGTGGCAGAGGACGACCTCGCGGCACGAGACCCCCGCGATGAATGCACCCACGATCGCCGAGAGGCCGATCGCCTCGGCGACCATCGCGTACGCGAACGCGATCGCGAGCGCCGCGATGAAGACGAACTCGGGGTACTGCCGGGCGAGCGGGGTGCAGTCGAGCCGGCCGAGCAGGGGCGAGACGAGCTTCACGCCGACGACGAGCCCGAGGCCGATGAAGAGCACGGCCGAGACGAGACTCGTCGCAAGGGACGGCACTGAGAAGGACCCCTGGATCGCGTCCTTTGTCAGACCGAGCACGAGGAGCGAGAGGACGTCGTCGATCACGGCCGCGCCGATGATCGCCTTTGCGACCGGCGTCTCGAGCCGGCCGAGCTCCTTGAGGACGTTCGCGGTGATGGCGATGCTCGTCGCGGTCAGGGCCGTGGCCACGAAGAGCGCCGAAGCGGACGAATACCCGAGGAGGGCGGTTACGAGATAGCCGCCAACCCACGGCACCACCACACCGAAGGACGCGATCGCGAAATATCGCAGGTCCGTGAGGTCGCGGAGGCAGAACTCGAACCCGATCGTGAAGAGCAGGAAGATGGCGCCGAGCTGAGCAAGGGACTGGACGAAGTCGGTATAGGTTATGAGGCCGAGCACGGACGGCCCGACCACGATCCCCACCAGGATCTCGCCGATGACCGCCGACTGGTTGATCCGGGAGGCGACGAGGTACCCGGCGAGAGCCACGAAGAGGAGGAGGCTCATCTGGAACTCGATCGTGCCGGTCAGCGCTCCCGTCATCTCATGTCCCTCCTCGGTTGCGGGTTAAGGCGGGTTCGCGGTCCGAACGCGACAACCGCAGCATACCTCCGGGATATTCGACGTTCAGGATGTTAAGAATCCCCGGTGCCACGGGTCGGCCGCTCGGCGCCGGTCCCGGCGGGCGATGCGCAGATCGTTCGGACGTCCGTCTCCAGGTTCAAGGCCTGCCATACCGGACGAAGGAGAGGGTGCGGCTCGAGCAGTGGGTTCGGGAGCAGGGGGATGCGTGAGGTCGCCGCCAACCACGTGTCGGCCTGCTGGCGGACCCTGGGATTCAGTCTCCCCAGGTCGAGCTCAGGAATCCGGCCCCGGGCAGAACGGGTCCCCGGCGGAGATACTGCCCTCCCCAGCCAGTGCCCTGATCCTGCAGCCGCCCCCGCAGAGTTCCCGCGAGGTGCACGCTCCGCAAAGGCCGTTCTCGGCCGTGCGGGCGGTTCTGAATCCGGCCAGCACGGGGTTGTCCGGATCGTTCCAGAGCTCCCGGAACGGCCGCGTACGGACGTTCCCGATCTCGAAGGCCGGCTGCTGGGCGAACTGGCAGGGGTAGACGCGGCCCCGGGGATCGATGTTGACCACCCGGTTGCCCGCGCTGCAGGCGGCACCGGCCCGCACGTCCCGGGCCGCCTCGTCGTAGCGGGCGGGATCGTCCCGGCGCAGCCGCTCCAGGACGTAGACCGCGTCCTGGGGAGCGTCTACCGTCAGGATCTCCATCTCCTCGGGAGCAGTCTCCCGTGCCGTCCGGTAGAGCAGGTCGAGGATAGAGCGGACCGCCGCGGCGTCCACCTGCCGCGTCGCCGCGGCCTCCCGCCCCCGGCCGCTCGGGACGAGCCAGTATAGACAGAACCGCAGGATCCCGATATCCCGGGCGAGCCGAAGGAGTTCCGGGATCTCCGCGGCGTTGTCGCTCGTGGCCGTGACGCGCAGGCCACAGCGGACTCCGGCCGCGACACAGTTCTCCATCCCCTGCACGGCACGCCGAAAGCTTCCTGGAACGCCTCGCAGCGCATCGTGCGTCTGCTC
>JADGNL010000090.1 GCA_017883495.1 Methanomicrobiales archaeon
GTACCCATCAGCGGATGGCCGTTCTCCACGAACGCGACCCTGTGCCCGTCCGAAACGAAGTCGACCGGTCCGCTCATAGCAACGACCCAGCCAAGGCGGGTCGCGAGCCGGCTGCAGACTTCGGCCGGATCGCCGATCAGCCCGGCCGAATCGACGCCGCGAACCCTGGCCTCTGCCCCGGCGATCGTTCCGATCTCGCCGGCATTTCCCTTGAGGACCGCAATCTCGAGCCCTTCGAGGAGCCTGAGCGTCGTGGCCGTCCGAAAACCTGTCGCACCGGTGCCGACAGGGTCCAGTACGACTGGAATCCCGCGTGCGTTCGCGGCCTGCCCGGCGAGAAGCATCGACTCGACCTGGGCAGAGGAGAGCGTGCCGATGTTGAGCACCAGCGCGTCCGCCATACCGGCCATCTCGGCGACCTCCTCGGGAGCGTCAGCCATAACCGGGGCACCCCCGACAGACAGCGTGACATTCGCGCAGTCGTTGACGGTGACGTAGTTCGTGATGTGGTGGACAAGGGGGCGGACTTCGCGGACCCTTGAGAGCAGGAGGGCGGGAGACAGAGATTCCATGGCGATCATCGGGCCGGATCGGCCCCGTACACTGTTGAAGGGTCCCGAATTTACGCCTTCGCATCGCCCTCTGACGTGGCGACGAAGCTATCGAGGCGGCAGGTTTTGGCCTATAAACCATATGCTGCGATATAACTCGAGGCGTCGAAGACCATCCAGCCGTTCGGATAGATGGACCGATCTGATACCTCCATAAGGATGCAGGCTCAACAACTCGGAGATGTGGCTGAGGTATCAGAACGTTCAGACCGGGAACCCGGACATGCTGAACCTCGACCTGATTGAAGAGATCGGGATCACCGAGGACAGCGAAATCATCGATCACTATGCGATTGCGGCCTATACCCAGGGCTCCGACGATCCCCTGATTCTCTTCCGGTCGCCGTCGTACTCCGAGGTGGCCGAGCGGTTCGACCAGGTGGCGACGTTCGTCGGGGCGCGCCCCCTTTGAAAAGAGAGAGGAGGGGAACGCCTCACCGAGATTGGGCTCAGGTCGGGAGCACGGCCCGGCAGAGGACGACGTAGAGCCCGGAGGACACGAGCAGGAACGCGATCGCCGCGACGTCGCCCCGGCGCAGAGACCGATCTCTGAGTGAGACGCGGCGTGGCGCCCTGTATCCCCGGAGGTCGATGGTCAGGCCGAGGACGTTCGCCTTGCCGAGCGAGTTCGAGACCAGGGGAACGACGATCGGGGCGAGAGTCCGCACCACGCCCCGTACCCCCTTTCCCGGGTTATAGCCGCGCGCCAGCTGCGCCTCCCGAATCCGCTGCCCTTCGAGCTGCAGGCTCGGGATGAACCGGAGCGCGATCAGAAAGATCAGCGCGTAGTCGGCCGGCATTCGGAGTCGCTGCAGGGCATGGACGAGGTCGTGCGGCATGGTCGAGATCACCAGGAGCTGGAACGCGAAGAGCATCGCGAAGAACCTGAGCGAGAGGAGCAAACCGAACTCGATCGCGCCCGTAGTGACCGGGAACGCTCCGCCGATCACGGGGACGGCGGCCGGTATCAGGAAGCCGATCGTCTCGCCGTCCTGCATCGTGAGCATCGTCAGGAGTAACAACGAGACCGTGAGCGAGACGAGAAGCGGCAGCTGTCGGACCAGCGGCCTTGCGAGATGCGTTGCAACCGCGGCCAGGAGAAGCGCCGCCACGAGGAGCCCGAGCGGGAGCAGGCTGTTCGTCGTGATCGCCAGGATTGCAACGAGCGCGACCATCAGCAGCTTCGCGAGCGGGTTCAAACCGTGAAAGAGACTGGTGCCCGGGACGTACTGCATAATCTCCGGCATATGACTTCCTCACCTCCCGCGTCCGAATCTGCGACGAGAACCCCGCGCTCCAGGCAGACGATCCGGTCGGCGTAGTCCTCGACGATCCGCATATTGTGCGTCACCATCACGATCGTCGTCCCCTCGTCGCGGAGTCGCGAAGCGAGGGCCATGACCCGCCCCGACTCGACCGCGTCGAGCCCGGTCGTCGGTTCGTCGAGCACGATCACCGCGGGGGCCGTCGCGACGACACAGGCGATTGCGAGTCGCTGGCGCTCGCCGCGCGAGAGGGATCGCGGGTACGTCTTGCGATGCGAGGCGAGCCCGACCTCGTCGAGGGCCCGCGCAACTCGACCGGAAACATCGGTCAAGCTCAGGTTCGCGGGGCCGAACGCGACCTCGTTCTCGACCGTCTCCTCGAAGAGCATCGTATCGGGGTTCTGGAATACGAGCCCGACCGTGCGGGCCAGTTCGTGGATCGCGGCCTTCCGCGTGTCGATCCCCTTCACGATGACCGAGCCACCGGTAGGCTTCAGGAGGCCGACCAGATGCTTGATCAACGTGGTCTTGCCCGAGCCGTTGTCGCCGATCACGGCCACGAACTCGCCCGGCCGGATAGCAAGGTCGAGTCCCCTGAGGGCTTCAACTCCATTGTAGGAGTGGACGAGTCCCTCCACACGAACGATCGGCGGGATGGTCGTCGGGACTTTGCGATGCCCTTCCCGAGGAAAGGACGCCGCAGGAGGCTCTGCGTGGAGCACGGCGCGGACCCGCTCGTCTCGCAGGAGCTCCTCGGGCGCTCCTTCGGCAAGGATGCGGCCGTGCTCGAGAAAGACCATCCGGTCCGCGA
>JADGNL010000091.1 GCA_017883495.1 Methanomicrobiales archaeon
CACCAGGCATCGTAGCCGCCCGAGAGGTTGTAGACCCGGGTAAAGCCGGCCTGTTTCAGGATCCCCATCGCCTTCGCGCCGCGCAGCCCCTTCTTGCAGTAGACCACGTACGGCTGGCTCCGGTCAAGCGCCGCGATTCGCTCCCTGAAGTCCGGGGCGTTCACGTCGATGTTTGTCGCGTGCTCGAGATGTCCCTCGCGGTACTCGGACGGGGCCCGGACATCGAGGATCTGGCAGCCCTCCTCGATCGCGCGCCGGCACTCCTCCGGCGACGCCTCCCTGCACTGTTCGTTCTCGGTCATAGTCATGCGTTCTCGCATCCTCATCGGACCAGGGGGTCTTAATTCCTCTGTCGATCCCGTCCCCCGCGGTATTAATATCGTTCGGGCGGAACGCTATACGGCATTCCGGCGCTTAACAGCGCGCCCGACGTGCACGGGAGCGGCAGATATCAGCATGACAGAGCAGAACGAGAGCGACCCCTTCGACCCCGTCCGGTGCGAGAAGGCCGAGGCCCTCCGCGCCGGCGGAGTCGCCTGCTACCCCCACGGGTTCGAACGAACCACGACCGTTGCCGAGCTCCGCGAGCGTTTCGACGGGGTCGGCCACGAGCCGGCCGAGGAGCGCCTCCGCCTCGCCGGACGGCTGTATACGGTCCGGAACCACGGCAAGACCGTCTTCGCCGACCTCGGCGACGAGACCGGGCGGATCCAGCTCTACATCCGCAAAAACGACCTCGGCGACGAGGCCTACGCCCGGTTCGTCGGCCAGGTCGACCGCGGCGACATCGTCGGCGTCGCGGGCCGGCCGTTCCGGACCAAGCTCGGCGAGCTCTCGCTCTGGGTCGACGAACTCGACCTGCTCTGCAAGGCGCTCATCGATCTGCCCGAGAAGTTCCACGGGCTCAAGGACACGGAGAAGCGCTACCGGCAACGGTACCTCGACCTCGTGATGAACGAGCGGGTCCGCGAGACCTTCCGGACGAGGAGCCGGATCGTCTCGGCCATCAGGACGTACCTCTCCGACCGGGGCTTCCTCGAGTTCGAGACGCCCACGCTCCAGCCGATCTACGGCGGGGCGAACGCCCGCCCGTTCACGACGCTGCACAACTACCTCGACCAGACCCTCTTCCTCCGCATCGCGCCCGAGCTCTACCTCAAGAGGCTCGTGGTCGGCGGATTCGAGCGCGTCTTCGAGGTCTCCAAGAACTTCCGGAACGAGGACATCGACTCGAGCCACAACCCGGAGTTCACGATGGTCGAGGCATACGAGGCCTACCGCGACTACCGCGGAATGATGGACCTCACCGAGGACCTGATCTCGACCCTCGTTCGCGATGTCCACGGTTCGACCTCGCTCGTGTACGGCGAGACGACCCTCGACTTCGCCCGCCCATGGCGGCGGATGACCATGGAGGACGCGGTCCGCGAGCACGCCGGGATCGACGTCCTCAACCGCCCCCTCGACGAGCTCGCGCGGCTCGCCGCCGAGCACGGCATCCCCGACTGCGCGAAGGCGACGAACCAGCGCGAGCACCTGATCCTCTTTTTCGAGTTCTTCGTCGAGGAGCGCCTGATCCAGCCGACCTTCATCCACGACTTCCCCGTCGAGAACTCGCCGCTCGCCAAGCGCCACCGCGAGAAGGAGGGCTTCACCGAGCGGTTCGAGCTCTTCATCAACGGCATGGAGATCGCGAACGGGTTCTCCGAGCTGAACGACCCGCGCGACCAGCTCGAGCGGCTGCGCGCCCAGGACCGCCGGCGGCTCGAAGGCGACCTCGAAGCCCAGATGGTCGACATGGACTTCATCACCGCGCTCGGGCTCGGCATGCCGCCGACCGGCGGCGTGGGGATCGGGATCGACCGGCTCGTGATGCTCCTGACGGGCCACGAGTCGATCAAGGAGGTGATCCTCTTCCCCTCGATGAGGACCGTGCGGGAAGCGGGTCTCTCGCCCGACGAGTAGACGGGTCTACTGCAGCCCGGCGCTCCACCGGGCCGCCGGGTACCAGCGCGTGAAGGACGTCGTCGGCGGTGTTAGCGAGGTCGCGGCGCTTGAGATGGTCGTACGGGACCTCCCCGTCCCGGTCAGGATCGATCCGGAGCTGCCGGAGCGCGTCTGGGCTGCCGTCCCCCCGATCCGGTAGACCCGGGCACCAAAACGGGACGGGACTGTCGGCGTCGCGGTCGCCGGGAGTATCGTCGGGACCACCGTCGGGCTCGTCGTCGGCTCGGTGGCGATGACGGTCGGCTGGGTGGTCGGGACGACGGTCGGCGTCGGTGTGATGGGGACCGTCGTCACCACGATCGGCACGCCCTGCGAGAGGACAGGGATAAGTGCGCGCTCCCACGCGGCGGCAATCTTCTTCTCGCCCGTTGTCACCGGGTGCACGCCGCCCTCCTGGTTGTCCGCCTCGCCGTCGTACCCCGTGTACTGGTCCACGATCACGACCGGGGACTGCACCGTCGAGAGGGCCGCGAGCCCCGCGATCTCCTGGTTCAGGCCCTCGATCGCCGTATCGGTCGATCCGACCGAGGTCGGGATGATCTGGGCGACGAGAATCGTCATTGACGGGTTTCGCGCTCGAAGAACCCCGACGATCGACGTCAGGTCCGCGATCGTCCGTGCGGTGGGGACGCCGTCGAGCACGTCATTCGTACCGAGGTGCACCAGCGCAACCTGGGGCGGCGGGTACGCGTTGAGCCATGTCGGGAGCTCGGCGAGCACCTTGCCACTCGTGTACCCCGGGTGGCCCTCGTTGTCGGGGTCGGACCCCGCGGGGGCATCGGGCTTGTTCAGGGAGCCGACGAAGTCGACGTCGTACCCCGAGGCCCGAAGGTCCTGGTAGAGCCAGGCGCGGTAGGAGGGGAAGGAGACACCGCCGTCGCCGGGTCCGCCGTAGGTGATCGAGTCGCCGAGCGGGAGGATCGAAATCGCCGCCGTTGCAGCGCCGGTCGCAGCGAGGCAGAAGAGTAGCAGGAGCGCGACAGACCGCCATCCGATCTCAATCCCGTCTCTCCTCCGCGTTTTTCCGATCATTATCGTGTTCTGTAGACCCGAGAAATATTGAATGTTTCTTCATTTCCGACCACAACGCCAGAGGCCCACGCCTTTCCATCTCGGCCGGATGGTTTATCTCCCCTGTTGTCGAGCATAGTCCGGCCGACAGGCCCCCTCAAACAGGTGATTCACATGGAGACCCAGAAATTCTACACCCTGCCGCCGCTGCCATACGGCTACGGCGACCTCGCTCCCGTCATCTCGGAGGAGCAGCTCAGGATCCACCACGACAAGCACCATAACGCCTACGTGGTCGGCGCGAACACGATCCTGGAGAAGCTCGAGGCAGCCCGGAAGGGCGGGGCAGACCTCGACATGAAGGCGACCCTCAAGGAGCTCTCGTTCCACGTCGGCGGGCACCACCTCCACTCGCTCTTCTGGAAGAACATGGCCCCGGCGGGTAAGGGCGGGGGCGGTGCGCCCACGGGCGCTCTCGCCGACGCCTGCATGGCCGAGTTCGGGTCGTTCGAGCGGTTCAAGAAGGAGTTCTCTGCGGCCGCGACGAGCGCCGAGGGCTCGGGCTGGGCTGCGCTGTCCGTCTGCAAGACGACAGGACGGCCGCTCGTCATGCAGATCGAGAAGCACAACGTGAACGTCTACCCGGGATGCCCCATCCTGATGGTCCTCGACGTCTGGGAGCACGCGTACTATCTGGACTACAAGAACGACCGCCCGAAGTTCGTCGAGAACTTCTGGCAGATTGTGAACTGGCAGGAAGTGGCCAGGCGGTTCGAGAAGGCGCAGCCCCGCTGACACCCCCACTTTTTTTCGGCCGGTTCGAAGAGGCCGGAGTGCCGGCAATCGCCGTCGTTTCAGGAAAAACGGCCCGAATGCTCGCATTTATAGTGTATCGAACCATATATATTATGATTAAATCATGACGTCCGAACACCGTTCCCGGAGCCCGCGGTGGGTCACGATCGGCCTCGCGACCCGAGAGCACGCGGCGCTCAGGCTCGAGATCATCGCGGGGCCGGAGCGCGGTTCCTACCACGTCTCGGCCGAGGACGTGCCCGCCCTGCTCGAGGGCCACGACCCCGTACCGCTCTACCGGCTCCGGAGCCGCAAGGGCCGGGAGGTCCCGTTCGAGTCCGGGTTCTGCTACCACGCGGATTCGGGCCGGATGGTGATCTGCCGCTTTGCCAGCGGTTTCCGCGCGATGCTCCCGGTCTCCGCCGTCCGTGCACACTACGCGGACCCCGAGGCCAACAAACCGACGCGAATCGCCGCGGCGGCGGACGAGCTCGAGCAGACCACGCTCGAAGCGTCGGCCTGATCGCTCTTCTTTTCAGACCCTCAGCATCGCCTCGGCGCGCTGCGCCGGCGGCATCAGCTCGACCGCGTATCGAAGGGCCGTTCGTGGCATGACGCCCCGGCGTGCCACGACAAATGCGTGGACCTCGTCGCAGTGCTTTCGGCTCGCCTCCTTGAGAAGCCAGCCGTAGCCCTTTCGGACCATGTCGTCTTCGTCGAGGAGGAGGAGGTCGGCGATCGCGAGGGCGTCGTCGAGGAAGTCGCCGCACTTGGCGGGGACCACGAGTGAGACGGCCGCGGCGCGGCGCATCCACCGGTTCTCCGACTGCGCCCACTCCTTCAGCACGGCGACCGTCTCGGGAAAGCGCGTCACGAGATCCCCGACGGCGTGGTTGCAGAGCGTGTCGCAGGCCGCCCAGTTGTCGACGTAGTGCTCGACCCATTCGCCGAGGACGGCGATGTCGCCGGGCTCGAAGGCCGGGGAGAGCCGCGCGGCCCAGTCGGCCGCGACGACGCCGTCCTCGAGGAACCCGGTCCGGTAGAGGTCCTCGCAGAGTGCGAGGATTCGCGCCTTGCCGAGAGGCGCGACCGCCTTCCAGTGCTGCCGTGCGACGCCGTGGACGGCCGCCGTCTTCACGCCGCGGCAGCGGACGGGCTCTTTGAAGAACCGGGACGCGGTCTCCCGCGTCACGGCATCGCTCAGGTTCGCGAGGTCGCGCTCGACTGCCTCGAGGATCGACTCCATGCGCTTCAGGTTCGCCGCCGCGACTAAAAAATGGGCCTCAGCCGCAGTTGCCGCAGCCGGAGCAGGCGTCGTGCTCGGTGCAGGGGAGGTTGCCGCGTTCGAGGGTGCCGGACGCATACGCCGCTGCCGCGTCCGCGACGGCTCCGTCAACGCCGCGCACGACCTCGATCCTGTTCGTCTCGAGGAGCGCGCAGAGTCCCCCACCCGTGTTCCCGGCCACCACCGCGTCGATCCCGTGTCCCTGGAGAAACGCGAGCAGGAAGCCGACCGAGAGGGCCGGCAGCTCGAGGTCGGGGCCACGTTCGCAGAGCCCGTCGCTGCAGTCGTACACGGCAAAGCCGTCCGCTCGCGCGATGTGCGCCGCCACCGCCTCTCCCGTCCGTGCGATCGCGACCCGCCTTCGTGCCGCGCCGGTGCTTCCGTCCGTCTGCATCTGTGATCGAGGTTCGGCGCCGGAGCGGATAATCCCCGGGGTTCTAGGCGGATCGGCGGGGCGGATCGGCGAACTCGATCGCCAGCGCCTCGAACGCG
>JADGNL010000092.1 GCA_017883495.1 Methanomicrobiales archaeon
CAAGATGTCCGCAAAGCCGACTCATGCGGGCTAATTATTTAAAAACTACTGGTCGAGATGGCGATGGCATGCGTGGTGGGGGCGGCTATCTTTTTTTGGCGAGACCGACGACGCCCCCGTCGAGGTCAAGACGGCCATCGCCCTCTGGCTCGAGACGGCCCGGGCCGAGGGATGCCCGATTCCCGAACCGGCCGGCAGGGCGCCGGTCCGTGCGTGAAGATCATCGGGACCTGTTCCGATGATCGAGCCCGGTACCCGAGCCGTCCCGTTTACCCCCCTCCTCGACCGCCCCTATTCATACTGCGTCCCTCCCCCCCGCGAAGTGGACGTGATCCGCAGCGGCACGTTGATAAAGCATCTGGATTGTAGAGTGTTCGACAGGGCCGGCATGGGACTCGCGGACTACATCGGACGGTACTGGGCGGGCGCCGAGATCCTCTACGGCGCGATCATCGCCATGAGCGTCACGAGCTCGCTCCGCGAGTACCCGTTCGTCCTCCAGTCCGTCGTCCTTGACATCGCCCTTGCAGCCCACCTCTGCAGCGTCGCCTGGGGCCTCGAGGAGGGCCTCATCTACCTCTGGGAGCGGGATTACATCCACCGGCGGGAGAACCGTCTCATCGAACTCGCGCACGCCCCCGGGGGAACGGAGACGGCCGTCGGCCTGCTCGGCGAGCAGCTGGACAGCTCAATCCTCCACACCATCCCGCCGGAACGGCGGGCCGGGGTCTACGAACGGCTCGCCGGGGATTTTGCCGTCGCCGCGGTGCCCGGGACGGTGACGACGCGCGAGGTCAGGACCCTCATCCTCGGCCCCCTCGTCCGCTCGTCCTTTGCCGGCGCCGTCGTCATCGCCCCCTTCTTCCTGATTGGGGACGCCGGAACGGCCCTGCTGGCCTCGAACGTGCTCGGCGTCGCCCTCCTCTTCGCCGTGGGCTATTCCATCGTGACCGAGGCGAGCGGGGCGTCGCGGGTCGCCAGCGGCCTCAGGACGGCCATGGTCGGCATCGCCATCGCGGCGATCACCATCGCAGTGGGCAAGTAGTGTCCGCACCCGCACCCTTTTGTAACAGCACGCGGTATTCCCTGCCGTGGACTCGCTCACCCACGGCCTCACCGCGGCCGTCCTCGCGTACGCCCTCGGCCTTCCCGGGCTCATCCCGTTCGCCGTCGCCGGCTCGATGATCGTCGACGTGGACGCGATCCTCTCGCGGCTCTCCGACCGGAACCCCGAGCACTACCTCTTCACCCACGGCGGCATCGCCCACAGCCTGGCCGGCGCAACCGTCATGGGCGCCCTGGCGTGGGCCGTCGTCGCGCCCGCGGCCGGCGCCCGGTTCTTTCCGCCGGCCATCTCCGGCGCCGCACTCCCCGCCGCGTTCCTCGCCGCCATCGGCGGCGCGTACCTCCATATCGGGCTCGACACCCTCGCCTGCCCGGGCCTCCCGCTCTTCGCGCCGCGCTCGGACCGGAAGTACACGGCCGGACTCCTCCCGGGGCCGAGCTTCCTCCTCATGGTCGCGAGCATTCTCTTCCTCATCGGACTCGGGCTCGGCGTCGTCGGCTGGCCGGGCATGATCCTCCCCTACGTCGGGGTAATCGCCGCGTTCCTCGCCGTCCGGCTCGCGGCGTTCGTTCTCGTCCGGGCGAAACTTCGCGGCGCCGGCCGGCCGATCCCGACGGTCAGCCCGCTCCGGTGGCTCGTGATCGGCGAGACCCCGGGAGCCTGGACCGTGGGCGAGTACCGGTTCGGGAAGGAGCCGACCGAGCCCGCAGTCTATCCGAAATACCGGGACACCACGGCGGACGCGGTGGCGCCGTACCTCGACCTCCCCGAGGCCAGGCGCGTCCGGTACCACTCGTACATCACAACCGCCGCGGAGGAGGGGGACACGCTCGTCATCGCGGACCCGCTGCGCACGTCCAGGGCCATCTTCTACCCCCCGTACTACACCGAAGCCCGCATTCCGCTGCGGGAGCGTCCCGGCGACCCGTCCCCAGGCTCCGGAGCGATGTCGTACAGTTAATGCCTCCGGAATACCCACAGAAGTATCAAGAACAGGATGCGTGGGGACAACTGTGCCGAACTATTCTGAATCCGAATCGAAAGAGCTGCGGGAGAAGTTCGAGGCGATCGTGCTTCAATGGCCGGACGTCGAGAAGAAGACGCTCTTCGGCTCCCCGTCGTATACCACGAGGGGCACGAGCTTCGCGATGCTCGTGACCGGCGGCTTCATCCTCACGCAGCTCGACGGGGACCGGAAGGCCGCCCTCCTCGCCGAGCCCAACGCCGAGTACTTCGTCGGCCACGGCCGCGTCATGAAGAAGTGGGTGGTCGTCGGCATCCGGGACCCCGCCGAGATCGAGCGGTTCGTCCCCTTCATCGAGGCGAGTTACGCCGCGGCCGCTCCGGGAAAGCCGAAAAAATAGGGCCTCGCTCCGACCGTCCCGTCACTTCGGCCGCGCCGCGCTCCCGACGAGCGCGAAGAGGATGCCCGCGACGATCGCGATCACCATCGCGAGCAGAGCGAAGACCCCGAAGTCCCGGATCACGGTCCCGCCGGCGGTTCCCGACTCCAGCCGCACCGGGTCGTCGAGGTCGATGACGAGCGTCTCGTCAAGGCCCGGCGCGATCGTGTGAACCTGCCGGTGCCGAAGGCCGTCCGGCCCGACGAGCTCGAGCGTCACCGTCCCGGCTCGCTGGAGCGGGACCACTACCGGCGTCGTCCCCGCGTACGTCCCGTCGACCCAGAGCGACGCGCCGGGGGGCTCCGTCCGCACCGCGAGCGTCCCGGCCGCGCCGGCCGCCGGCTCGAGCCGGCTCCGGACGGTCGTGGTCGCCCCGGCCCGTACCTCGACCGGCGTCGCCACCTCAGCGTGCTCCGCGAGTTCGAGGACGAGCGCGTGCCACCCGGGTTCGAGCCCGTCGATGCGGAGCGGCGCCTCGCCCACGGGCCGGCCGTCCAGCGCGACGGACGCGCCCGGCGGCTCGGTCAAGACGAGGAGTCCCCCCGTCCCCCCCGCCGAATCCTGCCTCCCTTCCATCCCGATACCTCATTCACTATGGGGACGGCCGGGGCCATGAACGGTTCGATCGGGACAGGGCCCGCATCCTTATCCGCGTCCGTGCCCAACGCTCTGCGCGTGACCCCGCCCCCGCCCCCGTTCTTCGCCCGGAGGATCGCCTTCTTCGAGGCCGAGCTCGCGGAGCTCCGGGCGTATCCCCGCGAGCGGCTCGCCGGCATCGTGAGCGAGATCGGCTTCGCATGCGACGGGTGCGCCCGCTGCTGCACGCGGCAGTGCAACGATCACGTCTTCCTGCTTGAGGACGACGTGGACCGGCTTCGCGAGATGACGCCGGACGCACTCGTGCCGGCGCCGGACCCCGAGCTCGCGGACCGCGAGGGGCGGCTCTACGTTTCCGGGTACGCGCTCGCCACGACGGAGAACGGCGACTGCGTCTTCCTCGAGAACGGCCGCTGCCACCACTACGCGGCCCGGCCCGCCATCTGCCGCGTCTACCCGTACATGCTCCACCGCGAGCCCGGCGCGGACGACCGCATCGACTGGCGGCAGCTCTCCGGGCTGGGCAATCACGGGGAGTACGAAACG
>JADGNL010000093.1 GCA_017883495.1 Methanomicrobiales archaeon
CCAGGTACTCGTCCGCGTCCGTGTCGAACTTCCCCCTGTACCGCCGCTCGAGGAGCTGGGAGAAGCTGACGATCGACCGCAGCGGCTCCTGCAGGTCGTGGCTCGCCACGTACGCGAACCGCTGCAGCTCCTCGTTCGACCGGGCGAGGGCGTCGCCGTGCTGCCGGACCCGTGCCTCGGCCTCGATCAGCTCGGCCTGCTTCTGGATCGCCACCTCGTACGCCGAGCAGAAGAACTCCAGGATCTGCCGCCGCCCGGCCCGGATCGCGTACGTCCGGCCGCCGATCGCGACCTCTATCGGCTCTCCGTCGCCGCCGGACTCGGCCTCAGGCCGGTCGAGGAGGTCCCGGATCCGCTTGAGGAGCACCTCCACGTCGAACGTCTTGGTGATGAACGAGTCCGCGCCGCAGGCGAGCCCCCGGAGCAGGTCGTTCGGGTCCGAGAGGGTCGTGAGCAGGATCACGGGGATGCCCGCGAGCCGCGGGTCGCCCTTGAGTCGGCAGCAGAGCTCGTACCCGTTCATGCCGGGCATCAGGATATCGCTGATCACCAGCTCGGGCCGCCACGCCTCGAGGATCGCGAGGGCCTCGAAGCCGTCGCGGGCGGTCCGGACGGCGTACCCGTTCCCGCCCAGGTGCTGCGAGAGGAAGGCGGCCTGGGTCGGGCTGTCCTCGACCACGAGGATCGCCGGCCGGGGAGGGTCGGCCCGTGCCGTCTCCCCCTCCGACGCTGGTAGCATGTCCGATCTCTTGTCGGGGGTCATAGATAGGGTTACCGTTCGAGGTCGAGGGTCAGGGTGCCGAGGAGGGCGCCGATCCCGGCCGGCGGGAGGACGTGGTCGGCCGCGCCCGCCCGGACAGCCGCGCCGGGCATGCCGTTCACGAGCGCGCTCGCCGCGTCCTGGACGAGGGTGAGCCCGCCGGCTCCGCGGAGGCGGGCGAGCTCGTCCACGCCGTCGGTCCCCATCCCCGAGAGGAGGACGCCCGCGGCCCGGCCGTCGAGGGCCGCGTTGAGGCTGCGGAGCAGGACCGAGGCCGACGGGCGGACTCCGTGCTCGGGGGGCGCCTCGCTCAGGCGGAGCCGGCCGTCGCGGCCGAGCTCGAGGTGCCGGTCGTCCGGGGCCACGCGGACCATGCCCGGCGCGAGCTCCTCGCCGTCGCGGGCGACGCCGACCGTCCGGCCCGAGGCGCGGGAGAGCCAGTCCGCGAACCCGTCGAGGAAGCCGGCGGCGATGTGCTGCACGATCAGGATCGGGATCTCCGCGTCCGGCGGGAGCGCGGCGAGGAGCTCCCGGAGCGCCACCGGCCCCCCCGTCGACGCGCCGATCCCGATCGCGCGCACTCGGACCCCGGCGAGCTCGGGCACCGGCTCCGGCGCGGCGGCCTTCCGGGGGCGCCGGCGGATGACCCGAACACCCGCCATCGCCCGGACCGTGCGGACCAGCTCGGCCGACGCCCGGGCGTAGTCCGGGTCCCCGGGCCCGGGCGGCTTCTCGAGGATGGCGAGCGCCCCGGCCTCCATGGTCGCGAAGGCCGTCCGGACCTCGGTGACGTCGGCCGTGCCGGTCACGATCACGATCGGGGTCGGCGCGGTCTCCATGATCTTCCGCGAGGCCGCGAAGCCGTCCATGCCCGGCATCAGGATGTCCATGGTGATCACGTCCGGCCGGAGGGAGCCGGCCAGGGCGACGGCCTCGGCCCCGCCGGCGGCGGTCCCGACCACGCGGAGGCGCGGGTCCGACTGGAGGATGCGGGTCAGGAGCGCGCGGACCACGGCCGAGTCGTCCGCGACCAGGACCCGGATCGGCTCCGTCAGAGCAGGCGTCGGACCACCTCCAGGAGGTCGGACTGCTCGAAGCTGCTCTTGACCACGAAGGCGTTCGCGCCGGCGGCCATGCCGCGCTCGCGGTCGGCCCGGGAGTCGAGGGCCGTGACCAGGACCACGGGCAGGGCCGAGAGGCCGGGGTCCTGCCGGATCCGCCGGGTCAGGGTGAAACCGTCCATGACCGGCATGTCCAGGTCCGTGACCACGAGGTCGAAGGGCCGGACGGCGAGCCGGTTCCAGGCGTCGAGCCCGTCCGCGGCCGTCTCGACCTCGTACCCCGCGCCCGTGAAGATGGTCCGGAGGAGGGTGCGGGCCGTGATCGAGTCCTCGACCACGAGGACGCGGGCGGGGGGCTCCTCCGCGGGCGGCGCGCCGATCGCGGCCGCGCCGGTCCCGGTCCGCGCGATGGCCGAGCGGACGAGGTCCGGGGCGTGGAGGACGGGCGCGGGCAGGCCGTCGGGCAGGATCGTGGCGCCGGCGACGTTCCGGACGCGGGCGAGGGGCGCGCCGAAGGCCTGGACGTAGAGCGTCTCCTCGCCCACGACCTCGTCGACCACGAAGCCCCAGGTGCCGGGCGAGGTCTCGACCAGGACGATCCGCACGCGGTCGTCGCGGGGCGGGGCCCGAGGCCGCTCAAGGACGTCGGCGAGGTGGACGAGCGGGATCAGCCGCTCCTCGAAGGCGACGGCCGACCCGCCCTGCACGGCCACGACCGCCTCGGCCGGCCGGCTCAGGACCTCGAGGAGGTAGTAGAACGGGACCACGGCGTGCTCGCTCCCGATCCGGACGATCAGGCCGCGGAGGGTCAGGAGAGTCATGGGCAGGGTCATCGTGAAGGTCGTGCCGCGCCCCCGCGTGCTCTCGACGGCGAGCCGCCCGCCGAGCTGCTCGATCCGCTCGCGGACGGCGGCGAGGCCGACGCCGCGCCCGGCGACCAGGGTGAGCGGGCTGGTGGAGACCCCCGAGTAGAATGCGAGGCGGTGGGCCGTCCGGTCGGGCAGGGCGGCGGCGACCTCGGGATCGATCAGCCCCCGCTCGACCGCGGCCGCCCTGACCGCGGCCGTGTCGATCCCCGCGCCGTCGTCGGCGACCCGCACCTCGACGAGGCGGCCCGGCCGGAGCGAGACCGCGATCGAGAGCCGCCCCCGCGCCGGCTTTCCCAGCCGGCGGCGTTCGGCCGGCGGCTCGATCCCGTGGACGACCGCGTTGGTCACGAGGTGGACCAGGGGGTCGACCAGGGCGTCGAGGAGGTACCGGTCGATCTCGAGGTCGCCGCCGGCGAGGGCCACGTCGAGCTCCCTGCCCGCGAATCGCGCCTGCTCCCGCGCGGTCCGGGCCATGGCGTCGAGGAGGCCCGAGGCCGGGGTCAGGAGGGCCGTGTAGGTCAGGGCGAGGAGGTCCTCGACCCGGTTGAGGAGCCCGCGCCGCCCGGTCCGGGCCGCCTGCTCCAGCCGCTGCAGCCTGTACCGGAGCGCGCCGGGGCTCTGCGCCTCCGTCGCCTCCGGGCCCGCGGCGAGGAGGTCGCGGACCGCGCTCTCGAGCTCGCGCTCGCCCCTGACGACGGGGAGGAGGTCCCGCACCTCGCGATAGAGCTCGTCGAGGAGCGCCGCCGGGACGCGCACGGCCTCGGCCGAGCCCGGCCGCGGCGCCTGGTCGGCTACGGCCTCCGCCCTGGCCGGGGGGGCGGGCTCGGCCGCGGGCGGCGTGACCTCGCTGATCCGGGCGAAGAGCTCGTCCACGTCGGCGTAGTAGCGGTCCGTCTCCTGCGGGGACGGGACCGCGAGCCCGGCCCGGATCCGCGAGAACGCGGTCTCGAGCGACTGGGACCGGAGCTCGACCTCGCGGTGGTTCACGGCCCGCGCCGCGCCCTTGAGGCTGTGCGCCTCCCTGAGCAGGCGCTCGCCGATCCGCCGCCGCTCCTCGTCCTCGACGGCGTCCTTCAGCTCGTCGAGCGCCCGGACGATGGCCTGGAGGTGCTCGAAGGCCTCGGCTCGGAAGGTCTCGCGGAGCCCCTGGAGAAACCCGGCATCGCCCTCGTCCATCGCCGATCAGATCCCGCGGTACCGGGCCATCAGGTCCTGGAGGCGCCGGCCGAGCGTGTGGAGGTTCTGGGAGACGGCCTCGCCCTCGCGGGCGGCCTGCGCGTTCTGCGCGCTCGCGGCCCTGATCTGCTCCATGGCCGTGGTCACCTGGTCCATCCCGGCCAGCTGCTCGTTGCTGGTCGCCGCGATCTGGAGCGCGGCCTCGGCCGACTCGGCGTTCAGGGCCTCGAGCGAGCGGATGGTGTCCCCCGTGATCGTGGACTGGCGCACGCCGTCGCGGACGACCTGCCGCCCCTGCTCGACGGCCATCACGGTCGTGCCGACCGAGCGCTGGATCTCCTTGAGGATCCGCTGGACCTGCTCGGTTCCCTGCCGCGACTGGTCGGCCAGGGTCCGGATCTCGCGCGCGACCACGGCGAAGCCCCTGCCCTCGTCCCCGGCCCGCGCGGCCTCGATCGAGGCGTTGACCGAGAGGATGTTGACCTGGTCGGCCACGTCGTCGACCACGCCGATGATCTCGCCGATCGCCTGGCTCTGCTCGTTCAGGTTCGCGATGGTGCTGCTGATCGTCTCCATCTGCTGCTGGATGCGGCCCATGGCGGCGATCGTCTCCTCGACCGAGATGCGCCCGTCGCGGACGGACTCGCCGACCTGGTCGGCCCGCTGCGAGACCTCGTGGGCCCGCTCCTGGGCGACCCGGGTGGTCTGGCGGACCTCCTCGGCCGTGGTCGTGGTCTCGGCGATCGAGGTCGCCGTCTCCTGGGCCGTGGCCGCGAGCTGCCCCATGGTCGCGCTGATCTCGTTGACCGAGCTCCCGAGCACCCCCGCCCCCTCCAGGATCTCGGCCGTCATGGCCCTGAGCCGGGCGAGCATCTCGCTCGCGGACTGCATGAGCAGCCCGATCTCGTCGCGGCGGTCCGTGGGAGGGACCGAGGCCCCGAGGTCGCCGGACGCGATCCGCTGGTTGACCCCGGCGATCTCGGTGATCGGAACGGCGATCGAACGGGTCAGGAGGGTGGTCAGGCCGACCGCCGCGATGAAGCCGGCCACGCCGAGCAGGCCCATCAGGAGGAGGAG
>JADGNL010000012.1 GCA_017883495.1 Methanomicrobiales archaeon
AAGCTGAAGGGGTTCATGGACCGGTTCCAGGTCTTCTACTGGGCCAAGTACGGCCGGAAGCAGCCCATCGTCCCGAAGGAGCGGCGGGAGCAGCGGCACGGGCTCCTGCTGGCGACCTCCGCCCTCTCCCGCGCCCACGCCCCGAACGTCTTCGACGGGGTCCGGTTTTCGACCGCGGCTTTCTTCGACATCGTCGACGTGACCCCCGGCGAGGAGCTCCTCGTCGACGATATGGACGGCAAACGCGACCTCGCCAGGTTCCCGGAGCTGCTCGAAGAGGCGCACGCAATGGGGCGGCGGCTCGGCGAGCGCGCCTGCGGAGGCCCCGGCACCTGAGACGGGTCCGTCCCTGTTCAGAGCACGCCCGCCTGCTTGAGCGAGCGGTGCCCTTTCTTCGAGACGATCAGGTGGTCGAGGACCTGGATCCCGAGGAGCTCGCCGGCCTCAGCGAGCTGCCGCGTGATCGCGAGGTCCGGTCCCGAGGGTTCGAGCGATCCCGAGGGATGGTTGTGGACGAAGACGACGGCCGCGGCCCGGTCCGTGATCGCGTCGGCGAAGGCCTCGCGGGGGTGGACCTGGCTCGCGTTCAACAGGCCGACCGTCAGCGTCCGCGAATGGATCACCTCGCCGGCCCCGTTCAGGGTGATCGCGAGAAAGTGCTCCTGCTGCCGGTGCCGGATCAGCTCGACGTCGGGCAGACGGAGCACCTCCTCGGGGTTCGAGATGCGGAAGCCCTCGTTCTGGTCCCCGAACCGGCGGGCGAGTTCAACGGCGGCAAGGAGCTGGCAGGCCTTGGCCTCCCCGACACCGGGGACCGCCACGAGGTGCTCGATCGTGATCTCCTGCTTCCGCTCGTCGAAGACCTTCTCGATCTCGTCGGAGACGGCGAGCACGCCCCGCCCGCGGGTACCCCGACCGATGATCACGGCGATCAGCTCGCGAGTGGTGAGCGCCTTCGGGCCCCGCTTGATCAGTCTCTCCCGCGGCCGGTCCCGCTCGGGGATCTCGGCCATGCGCCGTGCCGCCACGATCACAAGATATGCTCGGCCGGGACTTCAACGTTCTTTTCCGTGATTGGTTCGGATGTCAGCGAAAGAAAAAGGTATAAGACGCACCCCGCTCCAGTAGTGTGCATGTCGACCATGGACAATGTCGGAGCCGCCTTCGCTGGCGAATCCCAGGCGAACAGGAAGTACCTCGCGTTCTCGGAGAAGGCCGCGCAGGAGGGCTTCCCGGCCGTCGCGAAGCTCTTCCGCGCCGCGTCCGAGGCCGAGGCCATCCACGCCCGGACCCTGCTCGGCGTGATGGGCGGATCGAAATCGACGGCCGAGAACCTCGCAGGCGCCATCGCCGGGGAGACGCACGAGTTCACCGTGATGTACCCCGGGTTCCTCGCGGAGGCCGAGCGCGAGGGACAGACAACCGCGATCACGCCGTTCACGTACGCGATGAAGGCCGAGGAGGTCCACGCCGGGCTCTACACGAAGGCGGCCGAGGCCGTGAAGGCAGGAAAGGACATCGAGGCGGCAAAGGTCCTGCTCTGCCCCGTCTGCGGGAACGTCGCGCTCGACGAAGCCCCCGAACGCTGCCCCATCTGCGGCGTCCCCGGCGCCCGGTGGCGCGAGATCGCACTCTAACCCCCACTTTTTCCTGCAGGCACGAGGGAGCGGCGCTTCCCTTTCGCGATCGACGATAGGGATCCGCTCCACACCGAATAGTGAAAAGAAGAAGTCGAGCCGGGGCTGTCGGCTCAGGTGCCCTTGCTGCAGCCGCCCGGGGTCTGGAGGTCGTGGCCGAGCTTCCCGATCGCGTCCGCGCGGCAGCGCTGGCAGTGGCGCATCTGCTTGATGTAGGGCGCGCACCGGTCCTGCATTGCGCGCTTCTCCGCCGGCGTCGGGGGCACGACGTCCTTGAATTTATATTGCGGGATCACGGGGATCAGGTTGAAGGTGTACGCGCCGAGTTTGGAGGTCGTCTCGGCGATCTCGATGATCTCGTCGTCGTTGACGCCGGGGACCCAGACCGTGTTGATCTTGACGATCATTTTGTGCTTCACGGCCTCCTCGACCCCCTTGAGCTGGTTCGCGATCAGGATCCTCGCGGCCTCGACCCCCTCGTAGTGCTTCCCGTGATAGTCGATATGGTCGTAGATCTTCGCGCCGACCTCGGGGTCGAGTGCGTTCATCGTGACCGTGATGTTGCCGACATCGAGGGCGGCGAGCTCGTCGATCCGCTCGGGGAGCATGAGGCCGTTCGTCGAGATGCACCGGATCGTCTCGGGGAAGTGCTCCTTGACCAGCCGGAGGGCTTCGAAGGTCTCCTCGTTCGCCAGCGGGTCGCCGGGGCCCGCGATCCCGATCACCTTGATGAACGTGTGCTCGTCGAGGACCTGCTTGACCATGGCGACGGCCTCCTCCGGCGTGACGATTCGGCTGGTCACGCCCGGACGCGACTCGTTCACGCAGTCGTAGTCGCGCTGGCAGTAGTTGCACTGGATGTTGCATTTGGGCGCGACGGCGAGGTGCATCCGGCCGAAGGCGTGGCAGGCCTTCTCGGAGAAGCACGGGTGCTCCTGGATCCGGCGGAGCGTGGACGGGTCGTACGGGACCTCGCGCCCGTCGACGGTTGCGGTGGGATAGCCTTCGGTCATTGCGGGTCTGTTAGGGTTTCTCGCCGAGGTCCTATAAATTACTCCCGTTCGCGGCGGCGCCGGAGACCCATTGCGCGCTCGTACGCGGCTACGGCCTCCTCCGCTCGGCCGAGCGCCGTGAGCGCGTTCGAACGGGCGAGGTGGATGGCCGGGCGGTCGGGCGCGACCTCGAGAGCGCGATCGTACGCGGCGAGTGCGTCCTCGTAGCGCTCGAGTGCGTAGAGGGCGTTACCGCGGCCGAGCAGGGCCTCGACCGAGTCCTGATCGTATCCGAGCGCCCGGCCGAACGACTCGATCGCGTCCGTATACTTGCGGCGGCGCGTGCAGGCCATGCCGCGCCGGACCCACGAATCCGCATTCTCTCCGCCAGGGGGGCAATCGGTCGTGTACGGGCCAGCCATCACGCCGACTTGTGCCGCACGGACGTTTATAGCTGCCTCTCCTTCGCCCGGAGGACGAGCCACTGGTCCGGGCCGGCACGGCGGAACGGGACGAAGAGATACGGGCCCGCGTACCGGTCGCCGTGGAGCCGGACCTCGATCCGGTCCGCCGCCCAGGCAATCGGGTCGTACTCGCCGTGGTCGTGGATGGTCACCTCGCCCGCGCCGTACGAGCCTTCGGGGATGGTCCCGGCGAAGTCGATGTAGCCGAGCGGGTGGTCCGGCGTCCGGATGGCGAGCCGGCGCTCGCCCTCCTGTTCGGGCAGGCCTTTCGGCACGGCCCACGAGACGAGGACGCCGTCGCGCTCGAGCCGGACGTCGTAATGGTGCGTGCGGGCCCGGTGGTCGTGGACGACGAACCGGGGCATGAAAAAGGGTTACTCGATCGGGATCCGCTCGCCGCGCTCGACCGAGGTCTTCTTGAGCCGGAGCTCGAGGACGCCGTTCGTGAACGAGGACGCGGCACCTTCGGCCGTCACCTCGTGCGGGAGCGGGACCACGCGGGTCATGTACCCGAAGGTTCGCTCCTGACGTACGACCTGGCCGGCCTCGGCGGTCTCCGAGCGCTCCGAGCGGCGTTCGCTCGAGATCTCGAGCTCGGTCGGCGAGAGCAGGCGGACCGTGACATTCTCGCGGTCGACTCCGGGCAGGTCCGCGACCACGAGCACCTCGTCCTGGTCCTCGCGCACGTCGACGCGGAACTCGCCGCGGACCGCGGGCAGCAGTCGGTCGCCGACGCCGCCGGGCCCGAACCCGCCGCCCGGAAGATACTGCCCCGAGCCCTGGAGCATGCTGCGGAACCGGGTCTCCATCTCGCCCATCATATCGTCGAACTGCCGCCAGATTCCGTCAAAGGGGTTCTCTCTGTATGCCATCGCCATCTCTCCTGATCCGTCGCGGCCCGCCGCGACTACCCTCAGGTGAATCGGATTCGATAAGAATCTTTCGCCGGGACAACACCTTTTTACCCACGCCGGACCGATCATTCTGTCGGCTCATGATCACCCTTGCGCTCGCCGGAAAGCCGAACTGCGGCAAGTCCACCTTCTTCAAGGCCGCGACCCTCGCCGACGCCGAGATCGCGAACTATCCCTTCACGACGATCGACGCGAACCACGGGGTCGGCTACGTCCGCGCCCCCTGTCCGTGCACGACGCTCGCGCTCCCGGGCGGCGCAACCACCTGCGGCAACTGCACGGACGGCGAACGGTTCATCCCGATCAACCTGATCGACGTGGCCGGGCTCGTCCCCGAGGCGCACACCGGCCGCGGCCTCGGTAACCAGTTCCTGGACCGCCTGCGCGAGGCCGACGCGATCATCCACGTCGTGGACGGCTCGGGCGCGACCGACGCCGAGGGCAACCCGGTCGGGGTCGGAGAACACGACCCCGAGAGCGATATCGCGTTCCTGCCGCTCGAGATGACCATGTGGGTCCAGGGGATCCTGGCCAAGCACTGGGCCCGGCTCCTCCGCGGGGCGCAGTCCAAGACCCCCGTCCTTCACGCGGCCATCGCCGAGGTGCTGGCGGGGCTCTCGATCACGGTCGAGGACGTGGAGTCCGCGGTCCGGGAGACCGGGGTCGACCTCCTTCACGCCGACGAGGGCGGGCTCGTCGAGTTCTGCGGCGCCCTGCTCCGCCGGTCGAAGCCGATGATCGCGGTCGCGAACAAGGCCGACCAGGCCCCAGACGCGCTCCTCGACCGCCTGCGGGAGGACGGCGTCCCGCCGGCCACGGCCGCGGGCGAGCTCGCGCTCCGGAACGCGGCGAAGGCTGGCCTCGTCACGTACCTGCCCGGGGATCCGTCGTTCGCAGTCCCCGACCGGGCCGGGCTTTCGAAGGCCCAGGCGGCCGGTCTCGACGCGATCGCGGCCGTGATGGTCCGGCTCGGCGGGACCGGGGTCCAGCCCGCCCTGAACCGGGCCGTCTTCGAGCTGCTCGAGCAGATCGTGGTCTACCCGGTCGAGGACGAGACGCACTTCGCGGACGGACGCGGACGGATCCTTCCGGACGCGTTCCTGATGCGCACGGGCGCGACCCCCCGGGACCTCGCCTTCGCGGTCCACACCGAGATCGGGAAGAGCTTCCTCTATGCGGTCGACGCCCGGACGCGGATGCGGATCCGCGACACCCAGCTCCTCAAGGACGGCGACATCATCCGGATCGTCTCGGCTGCAAAATAAGCAATGCGGAATATAGTTATAGCAGAAAGGGTCAATAATCTCAAAGCATGGGCGGCGAGATCTACCAGGCGCAGATCGTCCGGAACTTCTTCGAGATCATCACGGGCACGGACCGGAACATCACCCGGATCTCGATGTGCGTGATCGCCGTCGCCAAGCTCCGGAACGAGGCTCCTGAGCGGCTCACCGTTCTTCTCGACCAGGTCAGGAAGTCCCGGCAGAACCGGGAACTCTCCATCGACATCCTGGACTACATGTGCGATGTCGCGTACGCACTCGACGCGAACGCTGTTCAGACCGCATTCGGGGTGCGCGAGCTCGCCTCGATCAGCCAGGAGTTCAACGGGATCAGTCTGGACTCGCTCTAGGCCGCGTCACTCGGCCCCGGGGCAGGCCCGGTCGTCTCCGTCTTGAGATGAACGACGAGCGGAGTGCTGGAGCCAGAGCCCGAGCGCGAGGCAGGCGCCGGCCGCGAGGGCGAGTACGACGAAGTACTGGAGCCCGGCCTCGGCCAGGATCGGAAACTCGGGTGCCCGGTTGACCGCAAGCACGTAGATCGCGGCGCCGTAGACAAAGAGACCGACCGCGAGCGTCACGAACGGCAGAAGGAGCACGCGCGAGATATCGCCGCGCTCGCCGAGCCAGACGTCGACGAGCCGGCCCGCGGAGGAGACGAGGCCGGCCGAGACCCACCAGGGGACCGCACCGTATGCGAACGCGAGGACCATGAAGAGCCCGCTCGACTGGTCGCCGCCCATGTAGTGGACGATCATCGTGGTGATGCCGGTGATCGCGCCGATTATCATGAGCAGCACGGCCGCGAGGTTCGTGACCAGGGTGAACCGGCCGTGCGAGAGCGAGCTCGCCAGCGCCCGGTACGACGAACCGAAGATGTCGTCGTACCCGAGGCCGCGAAAGAGGAGGTAGACCCCGATAACGCCGACCACCACGATCATCGCGCCCTCCGGATACCCGAGCAGGTAGGCGATGGCGAAGAGGAGCATGGCGAGCCCCACCGGGACGAGGAGGGGACGCGAGATCTTGGGGTCGTCGAGGAGCTTCTTGAGGATGTAGTAAGTCCCCTCGAGGTTCACCATCTGGGTCACGACGACACGGCGCACGGACGAGACCGCGATCCGCGACTGGATGATCGGCAGGACGAAGTCGTCCTCGGCCCCGTCCGTGACCAGGATGCACTCGGTCG
>JADGNL010000094.1 GCA_017883495.1 Methanomicrobiales archaeon
CCGAAGGGCGGCGCCGCGATCTCGATCGCGCACACGATCGGCAAGCCGCTCGTCTTCCTCGGCACCGGGCAGGGCTACGACGACCTCGCACCGTTCACGCCCGAGGGGATGGTCGCGGACCTGCTCGGCACGGCGGAGGCCTGAGATGGTGCTCGACCGGCTCGGAAGCTCGCTCAAGGACGCCCTGAAGAAGCTCGCGGGCAAGACCGTCGTGGACCGGGTCGCGGTCGAGGAACTGGTTAAGGACCTCCAGCGCGCCCTGATCCAGGCCGACGTCAACGTCAAGCTCGTAATGCGGCTGTCGCAGACGATCAAGACCCGCGCGCTCGACGAGGCTCCCGCGAAGGGCATGAGCGTGCGCGAGCACGTGCTCCGGATCGTCTACCAGGAGCTCGTGGCCCTGATGGGTCCCCCGACGGAGGTGACGCTCGGCCCGCAGACGATCCTGATGGCAGGACTCCAGGGCTCGGGCAAGACCACGACGACCGCGAAACTCGCCCGGTACTTCCAGCGGAAAGGCCTTCGTGTCGCCGTGATCGGGGCCGACACCTTCCGGCCGGGTGCGTTCCAGCAGCTCGCGACCCTCTGTCAGAAGATCAATGTCCCCTGCATCGGCGACCTGAACGAGAAGGACGCGCGGAAGGTCGTCCGGGAGGGGCTTGCCAAGACCCACTCGGCCGAGGTCGTGATCATCGATACCCAGGGGAGGCACGGGCTCGAGGACGACCTGATCCAGGAGATCATCGATCTCAACGAGATCTCGAAGGCGACCCATCGCTGGCTCGTGATCGACGCGGCGCTCGGTCAGCAGGCGCAGGAGCAGGCGCGGCGCTTCCACGACGCGATCGATATCGACGGCGTGATCATCACCAAGATGGACGGGACCGCGAAGGGCGGCGGCGCGCTCTCGGCCGTCGCCGAGACCGGCGCGGGGATCGTCTTCATCGGCGCGGGCGAGACGAGCGACGACCTGGAGCGGTTCGAGCCCGACGGGTTCATCTCGCGCCTGCTCGGGATGGGGGATCTGAAGTCCCTTGTCGAGCGGGCCGAGGAGGCCATGGCCGATACGGCGGACCTCGACGTCAACGCGGTCCTCCGCGGCAAGTTCACGCTCCGGGACATGTACAAACAGCTCGAGGCCGTGAACCGGATGGGTCCGCTCAAGCAGATCATGTCCATGCTCCCGCTCGGCTCGATGGAGATCCCGGACGGCGCCTACGAGGTGACCGGGATCAAGATGACCCGATACCGGATCATCATGGACTCGATGACCAAGCAGGAGCTCGACGACCCGTCGACGATCAACTCCTCGCGCACGCACCGGATCGCGGTCGGCTCCGGCGCGACGATCGAGGAGGTGCGCGAGCTCCTGCGCTATCACAAGACCATGCAGCGGGCTCTCAAGGGCTTCCGGGGCGCTGGCGGCGGCAGGATGGACATGCAGCGGATCATGAAGCGGTTCTCGGGAAAGCAGTGAGATGACTGCCTTTGCCGTGATCGGCCACCGCGCCCGGACCGACGGGTCCTGGTCGCTGAACGACATGCCCGGCGGGGCCGGCCGGATGGACGTGCTCTGCCGCGCGGTCACCGCCTCGTTCTTCCTCTCGCACGATCTGCGGCGCGACGTGGTCTGCTACCTCGTGCTCCGCGGCGAGCCCGGGCCCGAGAAGACGGTCCGCTTCGAAGGGGACCGGGTGCGGTACCTGAACCCCGACGAACGGTCGTCGGGCTCCCTGATCCAGAAGGCGCTCGCGCTCTCCTGCGGGACCGAGTTCCGGGCGTCCACGAAGGGCGTCTCGGTCCGCGAGGGCGGCCTTGCCCGACTCCTCGACGAGCATGCATTCGCGCTCCTCGACGAGGGGGGAGCCGATGTCAGGGCCGCGGGTGCCCTGCCCGACGCCTTCCTCGTCTCGGACCACATGAATCTCGACGAGGAGGAGCTGGTACTCACGGCGGATCTGCCGAGGTTCTCCGTCGGACCCCGCTCGCTCCACGGAGATCACGCGATCACGCTGCTTCTCAACGAGCTCGATCGGAGGGCGGTATGAGCATCCCCGAGGCCGTCGATGCGATCCTGGCAACCGGCGAGGTCTGCGATGCATGCCTTGGGCGATTCTTCGGCAAGCGGTCGCGTGGACTGACCAACGAGGAACGCGGCCGTGCGCTCCGGATCGCCCGCGCGATCGAGCGGCACGAGCCCTACGTGCCCTGTGTCGGCGACTGCGTCGTTTGCAGCGGCCTCCTCGACGACCTCGACCTCTGGGCCGATCGGGTCGTCGCGGCGCTCGAGGGGCTCGAGTACGCGACGTTCCTGGTCGGGACGCGCGTGCCCCCGCTCCTCGCCGAGTGCGAGGAGATGGTCTGGTCCGATCTCTCGCTCACCCACGCCGAGCCCATGAAGTCCGAGATGAACCGCGAGGTCGGCAAGCGCGTCTCGGCACGGACCGGCCGGGAGGTCGACTTCGGCCATCCCGACGTGGTCGTGCTGCTCGAGATCGCGAACGGGACGGTCGAGGTCCAGCTCTCGCCGCTCTTCATCTACGGCCGGTACCGGAAGTTCGAGCGCGGGATCCCGCAGACCCACTGGGACTGCCGTGCCTGCCACGGGGCCGGGTGCGAACGCTGCAACTTTACGGGCAAGCAGTACCAGGACTCGGTGGAGGAGCTGATCGCCGCGCCGATCACCGCAGCGCTCGACGCGGCCGGCGGCGTGCTCCACGGCTCCGGGCGCGAGGATATCGACGCCCGGATGATCGGAAACGGCCGGCCCTTCATCCTGGAGGTCGTTGCCCCCCGGCGGCGCACGCTCGACCTTCCCGCGCTCGAGCGCGCCGTGAACGAGTCCGCCGCGGGCAGGGTCGCGGTCGACCTGATCCGGCCGGCAGCACGGTCCGAGGTGGAAACCCTTAAGTCGAGCCGATCGCATAAAAAATACAGGATTCTGGTCGAGGTAGACGGCGATATCTCCGACGATGCACTCGAGTCTGCCCTTTCGGCCCTCAGGGGGGCCGTTATCCACCAGCGCACCCCGGCACGGGTTGCGCATCGGAGGGCGGACCGCGTGCGGGATCGGACGGTCCTGGATATTCAGTATCTCGGGCGGGAAGAGGGCGGCGTTCTGATCGAGGTCCTCGGCGAGGCCGGACTCTACATCAAGGAGCTGGTCTCCGGGGACGGGGGGCGGACGCGTCCGAGCCTGGCCGACGAGATCGGCCGGCCCGCTCGCGTCACCCGCCTCGACGTCGTCCTGGTCCAAGACCCGACGGAGGAAGAAGACGATGGCACACCACAACGGTCCACGAAAGAAGACACGGTATAAGTTCAAGAAAGATCTCCGCAAGCGCGGCATCGGGCCCGTGACGGCTCTGATCCAGCGGTTCGAGCCCGGGCAGGCAGTCCACATCGTCTGCGAGCCCTCGGTTCAGAAGGGGATGCCGCACCGGCGGTTCCACGGCAAGACCGGCAAGGTGATCGAGCAGCGGGGCCGCGCCTGGGTGCTCGCGATCCGCGACGGGAACGCCAATAAGATCGTGATCGCGCGTCCCCAGCACCTCAGGGCCCAGAAGCCCTGAGGCGAAACACAACATCTAACTTCCGCGCGGGAGAATACAAGGCTACGGCAGGTCGTGCATGAAGGTCAAGGCGGTTCAGTCCGAGGAGAAGGTCACCCTCCCCGAAGTCCGGGAGATCCTACTCCGAGTGGAGGCCGAGCGGCTCGGCCACGAGAGGGAGATGTCGTACGAGCTCAGGCGCTCGATCGAGCACGCGAACCTGCTTGCCAAGACGACGCCGGAGAAGGCCACAGCGCTCGTGGAGGCCCTCACGGGCATGGAGAAGATGCGGCCGGAGATCGCCTACCGGATCGCGAACCTGATGCCCCGATCTCGCGACGAGCTCCGGGCGATCTACGCGAAGGAGCGATACTCGCTCACGGGCGACGAGCTCGACGCGATCCTGGAGATCGTGCTGGTTCATTTCTGAGCGTGACGCGCCATGAAGACCGACAAGAAGGAGCTCAACGCGGTCGTGCTCGACGTGCTCATGAAGGGCAACCTCGACGACCAGCGATCCGGCTTCCGGCGGGAACCGGTCGTCCAGGCAGTCGGAATCGATCAGTTCAAACTGCTCGAGCTCGTGCCGAAGAAAGTCGAGATCCGGATTCATGAGCGGGTCTACATCGGGGACGGCGAGCGCGAGAAGGTCGAGCGGGTCAAGCGCAGGGTCTTCTACCAGGATCTCACGCAGGTGGCGAAGCTCGAGCTGCCGTACGTGGTCGAGCAGCTCGTGACGGAGAACGAGCAGAACTTCGTCCAGTTCTTCAACCGCGCGATCTCGATCAGTCCGAAGCTCCACATGCTCCACCTGCTTCCCGGCATCGGCAAGAAGCTGATGTGGGAGGTGCTGGCGGCGCGCGAGAAGAAGCCGTTCGAGTCCTTCGCCGACATCGCGGCGCGGGTCAAGGGGATCCCGCACCCCGAGCGGATGGTGATCGATCGGATCCTCGAGGAGCTCCAGGATCCCGACGTCAAGTATCACCTCTTTACGTCGAAGTAAGATCCGAATCCCCGATTTTTTCTCTGCCGCGGATCTCGTCGCGGTGAATTTCGTTTTCGGCCAATTCTCGCGCGAGCTCTGATCGCGGATCGTGGCCGAGACATCCGCCGCGATCGAGCGTTGCGGCGTCGACGGCGATCGTGCGCTCTTCGTATCGCCGGATCACTCTTTCCTGATCTCGTTGTAGAGGGAGACGGCCGAGAGGCTGATCAGGTTCAGGGTGGTCGCGCCGTACCACAGGTATGCCTCGACGGGCGACAGGCGGGTAATCCAGCCGGACCAGAGCATCACGCAGATGATCGTGAATGAGAGGAGTGTATCGAGCGCGAGAAAGACCATCGGCCGACCGAGGGCGCGGCCGATCTGGGCGATGGTGCAGTACTCGAACGGAGCTGCCCAGCCGGCCAGGTCGTAGGCCGATCGGCCGATGTTCATCGCGAGGTCGGCGCATGCCCACGCGATCACGATCCAGCCGAACACGGCGAAACCGGATGCTCCGGTACGCATCGCGGAGAGGCCGAACACGAGCTTGAAGAGGCAGAAGGGGATGCCGATGGTGAGGGAGAGAAAGAACGGCCGGACGAAGAAGCGCTGTAATGCGTCGGACTGCTGCTTCCGCGACCGGTTCCCGGTTGGCATTATACCGTCTCTATACCGTGGTTTCCCCAATCGCATCAACATTCCGAAATGCGGAGCGAAAGCTCGAACGCCACCCAGTAATTGACAGGACGATATCTCTGAGGCTCTTTGGGGATGGACGACCGGTCTGGTGTATACCACTGCCAAAGCCTCCTCGGGACTCGGTAATCAAACTTGTACTCGCCGAATTGGATCGTCAACGTCGCCTCGATGATATCTAGAGCAAGAATAATGGTTTGTCCGACAGTTTCAAGCCACTTATCGG
>JADGNL010000095.1 GCA_017883495.1 Methanomicrobiales archaeon
CGCATCCAGCGCTTCGCACCGCACAGGCCGCTGCCGGCATCTCCTCCCGTTCCAGACACGAAGCCATGCCACGGGACGTCTCTGTTGCGGGCCGACGCCTCGGGATCCGCGCACCCGGGGCCCCGGAAGAAACACCGCACGGATCATCATCATGAGCACGCAGTCTGGGGAGACGACAGGTACCCCGATAGCATCCGGCAGGGAGACGGGCGGAGGTTGCCCCACCTGCCGGGTCTGCGCTGAAGGCACCTGCCCCGGCGGTGCGGAGGAGCGCGAGCCGGGCTGGTGGAAACGCCCGGCGGCCACCATCGCCCTCTCTACCCTCCTGCTCGCCGCCGCGCTCGTCCTCGAGCTGCTCTATCCGGGCGCGGTGCCGCCGGCAACGCCGACCGTGCTCTTCCTCGCCGCGGCGGTGATCGGGGGCGCCACGATCCTCAGGAACGCCGGTCGCGCCGTCCTCGCGCTCCGTCCCGACATGAGCGTGCTGATGACCGTGGCGGCCTCGGGGGCGTTCCTGATCGGGGCCGGCGGGGAGGGCGCGAGCGTCATGGTCCTTTACTCGATCGCCGAGTTCCTCGAGGAGTACGCAGAACAGCGGGCCGTGCGGTCGGTCGGGTCGCTCCTCGCCCTCGCCCCCGAGACGGCGACGGTCCGGCGGGGTGCCGGCGAGGAGACGGTGCACGTCCACGCCGTCGAGGTGGGCGAGACCGCGATCGTCCGGCCCGGGGAGAAGGTGCCGCTCGACGGCACGGTAACGGCCGGGGAGTCGAGCGTGGACCAGGCCGCGATCACGGGCGAGTCAGTACCGGTCGGCAAGAGGCCCGGGGACGCGGTCTTCGCCGGCACCCTCAACGGCGAGGGGTATCTCGAGGTCCGGGTCGACCGCCCGTACGACTCCTCGACCCTCGCCCGGATCGCCGCGTTCGTCGCGGAGGCGCAGGAGCGGCAGTCTCCGACCGAGGCGTTCATCGCGCGGTTCAGCCGCGTCTATACGCCGGCCGTGCTGGTCGGTGCCGCGCTGGTGGCCGTGGTCCCGATCGCCCTCGGCCTCCTCCCTCCGGACGAGGCGGTCTACCGGGCCCTGACCCTGCTGGTGATCTCGTGCCCGTGCGCGCTCGCGATCTCGACGCCGGTCACCATGGTCTCGGGTCTCACCGCGGCCGCCCGCTCCGGGGTCCTGATCAAGGGCAAGGACCACGTGGAGGCGATGGCCGGTATCAGGGTCGTGGCCTTCGACAAGACCGGGACCCTGACCGCGGGGGAGCCCCGGGTCACGACCGTAGTCCCGTTCGACGGCCACAGCGCCGACGACGTCCGCCGGATCGCGGCGGCTCTCGAGGCGCGCTCCCGGCACCCGCTCGCTCGTGCGATCGTGGCCGATGCGGCGGCGGCGAATATCGCCCTGCCAGAGGCGACCGGGTTTGCATCGCTGACCGGCCGGGGCGTCAGGGGCACGGTAGAGGGAATGGAGTACCTGGTCGGGGGCCGCGATCTCTTCGCGGCCGACCGACGCCGGGAGTTCGAGGCCGAAGTGCGGGCGCTCGAGGCGACGGGCGCGACCGTGGTGATCGTGGGAACCGATCGGGAACCGGTCGGGCTGATCGGACTGATGGACGTCCCGCGGCCCGAGGCGGCCGCGACGGTCGAGGCCCTTCGGGCGGAAGGGATCCGGACCGTCATGGTGACCGGTGACAACCCGACCGTGGCCGCCGCGATCGCCGCCGGGCTCGGGATCGACGAGGTCGAGGCGGGCGTGCTGCCCGAGGCGAAGGCGGACGTCGTGCGGCGACTGCGTGAGGCGCACGGGGCGATCGCCATGGTCGGGGACGGGGTCAACGACGCCCCTGCGCTCGCCGAGGCGACGGTCGGGATCGCGATGGGGGGCGCGGGATCTGACGTCGCGATCGAGACGGCCGACATCGTGCTGATGGAGGACCGGCTCGACCGACTCGTGGACCTCCTCCGCCTTGCGCGGCGGACGCAGGGGATCGTGCGGCAGAACGTCGCCGTCGCGGTCTCGGTCAAGGCCGGCATCGCCGTGCTCGCCGTGATCGGGCTGGTCACGCTCTGGGAGGCCGTGGGCTTCGGAGACATGGGGCTCTCGCTCCTCGTGGTCCTGAATGCGCTACGGCTCGTGGCGCGCTGAAGGATACGGTTCATTATCGACCCGGCAGCGTCCTCGCGGCGGCACCCGGCCGGATGGGGCGTATCGACCTGTGCAGGCCCTGCGATCCCGGATGGGTTCCACCCGATTCGACTGCCATGGGGCCCCGGCGAGCGGCCGGCCTCCTCGGTCGTCGGTGCCGGATCACATATCTTTTCTCTCGGCCTCTTCCGCCCTCGCCACGTTCACGAAGCCGAAACCCTGGCGGACGCGTTCGCCGAAACCGGCGTCGATCGCGAAGGCGAGGACGCGCCGGGCCGGCGCGGCGAGGCGGCCCGTCCCGAGCTCCCAGTACGACGACGGGGTGCGGCCGCTCCGGGTCACACGGAGGAGGGTGCCGTCCGCGATCACGCGGAGGCCCTCGCCCAGACGGGCCGCGTGGTACCCGTTATACCGCCGGACGAGGTCGCGGTTCAGGGCGTCGACGAACGCCTCCGCGCCGAGCGGCGGGGTCCAGTGGACGAGCCCGTGGCCGCCGGGAGACGGCACGCGGAGGAGGACCGGCGTGGCCGTCACGAGGCGAAGACCGGGCCGGTCGACCCGGACCGAGAAGGTCTCGTGCCGCTCGATCCGGTAGGCCATGCCGCGGACGCGGAGGGGGTCGCGCTCGTGCCGGAGCTGCCGGGCGAGCGCCCGGATCAGCTCGGGGTTCGGCGACGCGATCAGGAGCCGCCGCTCGTCCCCCGGCCGGACCTCTCCCGGGGGGAAGAGGTTCGAGAACGAGTAGACCGTGTCCCCGCCGCCCGGAAGGTCCGAGCGCCAGCCGCGGGCCAGGAGCTGCAGGACGAACCGCGCGAGGCCGGCACCGGGGCCGTCGTCGCAGGGGCCGAGGGCCCGGAGGTGGAGGAGGAGGCGCATGGCCGTCGCTCAGGCACCCTCGGCGGGCCAGTGCTCGCCCCGGACCCAGCGGTCGCCGCCGGGGCCGTACTCCTTCTTCCAGATCGGGACACCGGCCTTGATCGCCTCGAGGATCTCGCGGCAGGCCGCGAAGGCCTCGGCCCGGTGCCCGGCCGCGGCCACGATCACGAGGATGTTCTCGCCGACGGCGAGCCGGCCGGTCCGGTGGACCACGGCCACGAAGGCGAGCCGGTGCCGCTCGCCCGCGTCCCGTGCGACCCGCTCGAGCTCGGCCACGGCCGCGGCCTCGTACGCCTCGAGCTCGAGGGCCTCGCAGTCGTCGTCGCGGACGATGCCGTCGAAGAGGACGATGCCCCCCACGCCGCTTCTCCGGGCCCTGCGGAGCAGGTCGTCGATCGCGACGTCCTCCTCCTGGACCCGGACGTGGAGCTCGGTCTCCACCGGTTCACCCCCCCGCGACCGGCGGGAAGACCGCGAGCTCGTCGCCGTCCTCGACCGTCGTGGTCTCTGCCTCGTCGTGCTCGAGCCGCGTGCCGTTCCGCATCAGGATCACGTAGTCGCGCAGGGCGCCGTCCGGCCCGATCGCCGAGTCCTCGTCCGCGCCCGTCCCGGCCACGGACCGGACGACATCGGCAAC
This sequence comes from Methanomicrobiales archaeon, assembly GCA_017883495.1. Taxonomy (GTDB): domain Archaea; phylum Halobacteriota; class Methanomicrobia; order Methanomicrobiales; family Methanospirillaceae; genus UBA288. The sequence continues at coordinate 3,660 of JADGNL010000095.1, forward strand.
CGTCGCGCCCGGAGCCGGCTCAACCCGGTGGTCTCCGCCGTAGCGCTCGCGGAACTGCGCAAAGAACCTCACTCTCACCGTCATACCGCTCCTCCTCTCATGCGCGTTCCTCCCCTCTATACCTTCCTCAGGAGCGCGGACCGGCCCTGGAACCGCTCCCAGTCCCAGGGCTCGTCCAGGACCCGGACCTCGACCGA
>JADGNL010000096.1 GCA_017883495.1 Methanomicrobiales archaeon
CCCGGTCCTCCGCGCACCGATCGGAAGCGATAAGCGCGGATGGTCTGACCGGTACAGCTGGTTCCCGTCCCTCGTCTCCCTGGTGGTTCTTGGTGCGAGGGCGGGGGCCGCCGCTGCTGTTCGTCGTTCGTTCTCCCCGCGAGCGGAGGCCGTCGGCCCCCTGCGGGAGTCCCCGCTTCCCCGGGCCGGGTTCGCGGGGCGCTGTCGGAAATCGAGACGAATGCATTGCTTCTCCTTCGGCAGCGGGGCATCGCCCGCGGCCGATAGAGAGCGTACACGTTCGAGACATTTATTATGCTCAACCGTGGGTCGAAAGTAAACGGAGGCAGGTGCCGGCCGGCGCGCCGGAACCGGGTCGGTATCGCCGCGCTGTAAAAGTACTGGACCTGGTCCGGCGCGGCCGGAGGCACGGGATACGCCCGCGCGGCGCGCGCGAGGAAGAAGAGGAGGATGGTCCGGATCGCCGCCGGCGTCTCAGAGCAGGGCCTGCGCCAGCACCGCGGCCCCGAGCGCGACCATCACGAGCCCGGAGACGCCGAGCACCGCGCGCCGCCGGGCACCGCGCCACTCGTCGACCGCCGAGGGCGAGAGCCCGAGCGCGACTGCGCCGACGATCAGGGCGAGCGGCAGCACGAAGCAGAGGTTGTAGAGGACGAGGAGCGGAAGGGCGTCGGCCATGGCCCCGCCCGCGAGCAGGCCGAGCACGCCGAGGTAGACGCCGCCGGTGCAGGGCAGCTCGACCAGCGCGACGCCGATCCCGAGCGCGAGCGCCACGATCGGGCCGGCCGCGGGCGCCTTCTCGAGCCAGCCGGCGATCCTCTCGCGCCCCCGCGCCGTGATGGCCGGCGCGAGCTCCCGCCGTTGCAGTACGGCCGCGGCGAGCACGGCGACGCCGAGGACGATCGCGACGGTCCCGGCCGCGAGGCGGAACGCGGGCGCGAACCCGGACGCGCCGACCACGGCCACGATCCCGAGGCCGGCGGCGAGGTAGCAGGCGAAGACGCCGAGGGTGTAGGCCCCGCCGAAGACGAGCACGCGCCGCCGCGTCCCCGTGGCCGTCAGCGCGCCGAGCAGGAGCGCGAGCACCGCGAAGGCGCAGGGGTTGATCCCGTCCACGAGCCCGGCGCCGACGATCGCGAGCGGCGTGAGCGGGGGCGGGGCGGTGCCGGTGGCGTTCGCGGGCGCCGCCGCAGTCGCGTTCTCGAGGAAGGCGCGTATCTCCGTGCCGCCCATGACGACCCGGTCGCCCCCGGGGAAGAGCGCCGGGATGTGGGGAAGGGTTCCCGTGCGGTTCGCGAGGTCTGTGAAGCGCAGCACGGCGTCGGGACCGGCGTTCAGGTCCAGGTACTCGATCGCCTGCGCCGTGTGGTTCGTCTGCCAGGCCTGGACCACCGGGAGCGTCCGGTCGCAGTCCCCGCACCCGGGCCGGTAGGCGAAGATCCACGCGTCGCTCGTGCCTGCGGCGACCGGTACGGCCGCGGCGAGGACGAGGAGGATCAGCAGGGATGCGGCTCGGGCGGAGATCATGCTCGTATTGAGAGATCGACGTCCGGCCTTTTCACTTCTTCCCAGGGAGAGTGGTCCGACCCGGTATCCGGAGTGCTGCCGTACCGGCCTCGACGCCGGGTCCGGAGGCGGCCCCCCTTTTCCGCCGCTCCCCGTTTCAGACGAAGAACTCGGCGAGCACTGCCGCCCCGAGGATGACCATGATCAGCCCGGTGGCCCCCATGACCAGGCGTCGACGCGACTGGCGCCACCGGTCGACCGATGACGGTCCGAGTCCGAACGCGACGGCGACGACGATCAGGGCGAGGGGCAGGACGAAGCAGAGGTTGTACAGTACGAGCAGCGGCACGGCGTCGGCCACGGAACCGCCCGCGAGTACCCCCAGCACGCCGAGGTAGATGCCGCCGGTGCAGGGCAGCTCGATCAGCCCGACGCCGACGCCGAGGGCGAGCGCGGCGATCGGCCCGGCATTCCGCGCCGATCGGATCCACTGAGAGATGGCTACCCGGCTCATGGTCGGGAGGACGGGCCTGAAGGCCTCTCCGAAACCGAGGGCGGCGAAAAGGATCGCGGGTCCGAGCACGATGGAGATAATCCCGGCCGCAATCCGAAAGGTCGAAGCCAGCCCGAAGGCCCCGACGGCCCCCACGATCCCGAGACCGGCTGCGATATAGCAGACGAAGATCCCGACCGTATACGCGCCCCCGAGCACGAGCGCGCGCCCGCGGGAGCCCGACGCGGCAAGGGTGCCGAGGAGGAGGGTCAGTACCGCGAAGGCGCAGGGGTTGATCCCGTCCACGAGCCCGGCCAACGCGACTGCGAGCGGCGTGAGCGGTGCGAGCGGTGCGAGCGGCGTGGCGTTCTCCTCGAGCGACCCGAGCACCGGAGAAGCCCCGGAGAGGAACGTCCGGATTTCGTCGAGCCCGACCACGACCCACCCCCCGGCAAAGAGCACGGGGACCATGGGTCGCGTGCCGTACCGTTTCGAGAGCGCCGCGTATCGCACGGCAGCGTCGTCCCCGGCCGTCACGTCGAAGAGCTCGATGGGCTGCTCCGGGTGCGCCGCCCGGTAGGACTCGATGAACGGGAGCGCCCGGATGCAATCGGGGCAACCGGGCTGGTAGGCGAAGACCCAGGGGTCGCCCGTGCCCGCTGCGACCGGCGGCACCACTGCGGCGAGGACGAGAAGGATCAGGATGAACGCGACCCGACAGGAGACCATGCTCTGATCAGAGATCGACGCCCGGCCTCTTCATTCATTCGCAAAGAGTTTGGCCGGCCCCGGGATCTGGAGCGCCGCCGTGTAGGCCTCGACGAAGGCCGGGTCTACGAGCAGGTCGATATAGGCCGTCGACGCCGCGCAGGCCGCGGCCTCGCGCCTACGAGCGCGCGAGACCAGGGCCGCGTACGCGCCCGCGAGCGACCCGTTCCCTAGCGCGTGGACCGCGGCGTTCGGCAGGTGCGGCAGGATGCCGACCCCCGAGATCGAGGCGAGGTCGGCATAGGCGCCGAACGCGCCGGCGAGGTAGAGGTGCCGGACGTCGGCAGGCCGGACCCTGTACCGCTCGAGCAGGACCGCGACCGCCCCGAGGACCGCGGCCTTCGAGTCCATCAGGTAGGCCATGTCCTGCTCCGTGATCGTGACCGCCCGGCCGGTTGCGCTCTCGCTGGCCGGAACGAGCACGAACTCGAGCCCGTCGCAGCCCCGCCCGACCCCGGGGGCTCCCTCGACGAGGCGGCCCGTGAAGTCGAGGACGCCGGCCCGGTACATCGCGTACGCCGCGTCGATGATCCCCGAGCCGCAGAGGCCCCGCGGGCCGCCGCCGCCGATCGTACTCCAGCCGATCGCCCCCGTTGCGCTGTCGAACGAGACCCGTTCGATCGCCCCGTCCATCGCGCGCATCCCCGAGGAGCAGCCGCCGCCCTCGAAGGCCGGGCCCGAGGCGCACGAGGTGCAGGCCCGCCACTCGGCGCAGCCGAGCACGATCTCGCCGTTCGTGCCGAGGTCGACCAGGAGCGAGACCTCGTTCGAGGAGCAGAGCCCGGCGGTCAGCAGGTCCCCGACCACGTCGCCGCCGACGAACCGGCTGATCGCGGGCAGGCAGGTGACCGGCGTGCCCGGCGGTACGGAGAGCCCGAGTTCGCCCGCGTCGAACCGGACGAATCCCCGGTCGACGGGTGCGTCGACCAGCTCGAGGGGCGAGGGGTCGCGCCCGGCCGCGAGCCAGGTCATGACCGTGTTGCCCGCGAGCAGGATCTCGGCCACGTCGGCGGGGGAGACGCCGGCCTCCGCCGTGGCGGCCCGGACGGCCAGGTCGATCGACTCGGCCGCGGCCCGCCGGAGGGTCTCCCGACCCGCCTCCTTCCGGCCGAACGCGCACCGGGTCAGGAGTTCCTCGCCCCACGTGATCTGCCGGTTGAGGGCGGCCCCGGTCGCCGCGACGCGACCCGTGGCCAGGTCCACGAGCGCCCCAACCACGGTCGTGGTCCCGAGGTCGACGGCGAGGCCGTAGAGCGGCCCGGGGGAGCGCGAGGCGCGGAGCACTCGGGGGCTCCCTCCGTCCTCGTGGACGATGCCCCAGCAGTCACCGGTCGACGCCCGGAGGCGATCGAGCAGAACGGGATCGATCCGGGGGTGGGGGCCGCGGTAGCCGGCGAGCCGGACGGAGGCCCCGATCGAGAACGGATCGGCCTCGACCGAGATCCGATAAGCCTTGACAGCCGGGTCGAGTTCGTCCTCGCCGACCAGGGCCGGCACCAGGATCTTCGGCGAGACGATCCGGCTCTCGATCGGGACGGTCACCGTGCAGTCCGCTACGACACGGGTTCGGCACGCGAGGACGTAGCCCCGCGCCCGCTCTTCGGGCGACGGCGCCTGTCGGCATGGGCCGCCGGTCTCCTCGACCGCGTCGGGCGGGGTCACGACCACCCGGCACTTGCCGCATTCGCCTGCGCCGCCGCAGATCGATTCGAGGAGGAGACCGGTCTCACGGACGAGGTCGAGCAGCAGGTCGCCGGGTTGTGCTGCGACGACCCGGCCCGAGGGCTGGATCACGAGGGTGAGAGGAGAGGAGTCCATGGGCCTGCTCAGGCCGGCCCCGGCGGCCAGCGCTCCTTGAGGAACGCGGCGAGCCCCGAGGAGTCCTTCGGCCCGACCAGGACGCGCCAGCCGGTCGCCTCGGCCGCCTCGCCAGAGAGCCGCGCCGCGAGCCCGGGGATCACGAGCACCCGGTGGTCGACGCGGTCCGCGACCCCCGAGGCCGTAAGCGCCTCGGCGATCCCGGCCGCCGAGAAGTACCGGCCCGCCACCGCACTCTCGACCGAGAGCCCGCCCGTGTCCGCCACGACGAGGTAGCACGGGAAGTTCGCGGACTTGATGTCCGACTCGACCGTGAAGTAGGTGAGGGCGTAGTTCGCCGTGACCAGCACGGGGCTCTGGCGGTCGGGGTTGCCGAACTCGCGCAGGCCCGGCTCGACCGCGACCGGTTTCCGGGGGTCCGTGTAGATGTTGAACCGCCAGAGCAGGGTCGGGAGGACGGACCAGCCCTCGAGCCCCTGCAGGACCAGGAGGTCCGCGTACCGCGAGAGGAGGGCCGAGGCCGTGACCGCCTCGTCGAACGCGCACCGGACCGGGTCGAGCTCCTCTCCGGTGAAGGCCGCGAGGGGCGCGCCGAGGAGCGGGTAGCCGAGCAGGTCGTCCCCGCCCCGGATCGCCGCGTACCGGCAGCGGGCGAAGTTCCGGAGGGTGCGGGCGAGCCCGTGCCCGGGGAAGGTGCCGGGATCGAGGACGAGGTCGTCGAGCCCCCATGCGCGAAGCGTCTTCGTCAGGGATCGGAGGCCGGCGAGGTCGTCGGGGGCGGAGACCGCGAGCGGACAGCGCGCGTCGAGCGCGAGTTCGGCCATCTCGCGCCAGTTCGTGCGGTCGGCCGCGTACAGGAGGGGCCGGCGGCCCGGCGCGGCCTCGAGCCCGGCCCGGAGAACGTCCGGGTCGAACGAGCAGAGCAGGAGCGGCAGGTCGGAGGCTGCCGCGACCGTCCCGACGGCCTCCCGGAAGCGGTCGGGATCGCCCGTGGCCGACCGCACGGCGATCGCGTCGAGCCGGAGGTCGCGGCCGATGTAGTTGTACGAGAAGTCCGCGGCCGTCCGGACGCGCTCGGCGAGCTGGTCGTGGGAGAGGGCGTCGTCGACGGCCATCGCGCAGGCCGTCGGGTGGTGGTACGTGAACTCGTGCCGCTGGACCACGTACTTGCCGCCGATGGTAACCGCGGTCGGGCCGTCGCCGATCCGCACGGCCCGGACGGGGGGCGCGAGCAGGCCCTCGAGCTTGCCGAGGTCCCCGGCGTGCTCGGGACGGAGGAGCGGAG
>JADGNL010000097.1 GCA_017883495.1 Methanomicrobiales archaeon
ACAGCGCGGGGGGCACGGGTCCCGACGCCGTCCGGGCCGCGCTCGACCTCCTGCTCGAGCCGGCCGCCGTGGCCGAGCTCCGCGCCATCGGCAGCGACGGCCGGGTGGCGTCGGGGTACTTCGACGACCCGGCCCTCCTCGCAGAGAAGGCCGGGGCGCTCGACGCCTCGGGCGACTACAGCGGGGTCTACGTCACGCTCAACCCCGTCCACCCCGCGCTCCTCGCCCGCCGGGCGAACCGGGTCGAGGCGCGGCTCGGCCGGAAGGACGCGACCACGGCCGACGCCGATATCCTCCGCCGCCGCTGGCTCCCGATCGACATCGACCCCGTCCGGGCGAGCGGGATCTCCGCCACGGCCGTAGAGCGGGAGGCCGCGCTCGCGACGGCTACGAGGACCCGCGCGTTCCTCGACAGGTCCGGGTGGCCCGCGCCGATCGTCGCGGACTCGGGGAACGGGGCCCACCTCCTCTATCGGACGGACCTGCCGAACGACGACGAGAGCACGACTCTCGTGAAGTCCGTCCTCGCCGCGCTCGACGCGCGGTTCTCGACGGCCGGAGCGAAGGTCGACTGCGCCAACTTCAACGCCGGCCGGATCTGGAAACTCTACGGCACGGTCGGCCGCAAGGGCGACTCGACCGCGGACCGCCCCCACCGCCGCTCGGCCGTCGTCGAGGCGCCGCGCTCGCCCGCGCCCGTCCCGGCGCTCCTGCTGGGGTCGCTCGCCGCTACCATCGCGGCAGCGCCCGCTGAGCGGGAGCCGATGCCGGCGGCCGGCCCCGCCGGGCCCGGGCCGAACCCCGGCGCGGCCGGAGCGGCGGACGAGGTGCTCGAGCGCGGGGACCCGGTGGGCTTTCTCCTCGAGGCCTTCGCGCGGGACCACGTCGGCGACGAGACCCTGGCGCACTGCCTGATCATGTCCATCGCGTCCCAGGCCGTCCTGAACTCGCGCGGGCTCCACGTCTACGTCACGGGGGAGAGCGGGAAGGGCAAGTCGAGCGGCATGACGGCCATGCTCCGGCAGGTGCCCGAGGAGTATCGCCTCGCCGAGCGGATGAGCGACAAGGCGCTCTACTACTCGGACGACATCAACCCCGGCACGGTGTTGCTCCTGGACGACATCGCCCTCTCGGAGGAGCTCCAGGAGGTGCTCAAGGAGGCGACGAGCAAGTTCACCGAGCCGATCCGGATGCGGACCGTCGACACGGACCGGAAGGTCCGGCACTGCGCCGTCCCCGAGCGCTGCGTCTGGTGGCTCGCGAACGTCCGCGCCCTCTACGACGACCAGGTCCTCAACCGGATGCTCACCTGCTGGGTCGACGACTCGGAGGAGCAGGACGGCGTGGTCTTCGAGCGGCAGCTCGCCGAGGAGGCCCGGCCGGCCCGCGAGGCCGTGAACGGCCGGTTCGACCTCGCCGTCTGCCGCGAGCTCTGGCGCGCGGCCCGGAGCGGGGGGCCGGTCTACGTCGAGGTCCCGTTCGCCCCCCGGATCAGGATGGCCTCGGTCAGCAACCGCCGGAACACGCTGGTCCTGCTCGACCTGGTCCGGAGCCACGCCCTCCTCCACCTCCGCCAGCGGCCGACGGAGCGGCTCGAGGACGGCACGCTCGTGGTCACGGCGACGCGGGCCGACTTCGACTACGCCGCGGCCCTCTTCTCCGCGCTGCACGCGGGGAGCGGGTCGCTCGGGTCGATGTTCGACCGGAACGAGGACCAGGTGCTCGCGCTGGCGGCGCAGCGGCAGGTCGAGCAGTTCACGGTCAACGATCTCCAGCGGTGGACCGGGTGGACGTACCAGAAGGCGCGGCGGACGATGATCGGGTACACCGGTCGCGGCGGCGTCCGGTATCCCGGCCTCCTCGACAAGTCGCCGGCGCTGAGCCTGATCGACCAGACAGTGGCAGACCCGGAGGATGAGACCCGCAGCGCCCGGCAGCGGCAGCACGTCTTCGTCTTCGACCCGGAGGTGTACAGGGAGACCCGCGTTCGCGGAGAGGCCTGGCTCGAGGAGGAGCCGGAGCAGGATCAACAATCGGTGTGCTGTTCACCTGTTGACCGACATGTTGACCAGATCAACGACGGTCGGTGTTCGCGTGAAATCGCCATCGGGGAAGATCCAGCGGATTTCTCTGGAGCATGCGTCAACAGCGCGGATCACGGTGAGCCCCGAAATGGCAAGGACACGCGCACTGCTTTCGAACCTGTTGACCATATCGTGAACGATATCGACGGATCGGTCTTCGATCCGGGATCGGATGGAAATAAGCCTTTCACGATTCGGTCAACAGAGCAGTCGACACCGCAGTCAACAGGCAGTCAACATGCCTGCTGTTGTTTACTCCCCGGCCCGCGCGCCTTCGTCGCGCTCGAGTCGCCGGCCCCGCCACCTCTGCCGCGCCTGCCACGCCGCGGCCGTGCGGCGGGAGCAGCGGGCCTGGCCGCCGCTGCCGGGGGTGATCGACCCCGGGGGGATGCGGAAGGTCGCGGCGTCGGTCGGCCGGTGCGACGTCTGCGACCTCGAGGCGGCCGCGTACTCCGGCGGCGGCGTCCGGCTCTGCGAGGCGTGCTACGATCGCGAAACCCGGCGGCGCGTGCGGGACGGCGAGCGGTTTGTGCCGGCCACGGGCGCGTGACAGGACGAAAGAGGAAGCATTACTATCTGATGCATCGATGCAGGATCATCGGAAGGTGGTCGGGTGAAGAGCATCTTGTTCGTCATGGTCCTGCTTCTCCTCTGCTGCGGCGCGGCAACCGCCGGCGCGGCCGAGATGTCCGTCGCGGGCGAGAAAAACAACGTTGACCATGATGCGTCGCTCATCATCGGGTCGTCATTGCCCGACCTTGTGGTCCTGACATTCGAGCCGCCGAGCGGCGCGGTCAACAGGACGTTCACTATCTCTAACGCGGTCAGGAATCAGGGCGCGGCAACGGCCGGCCCGTTCACGGTCTGGTTCGCCCTCTCGAGCGACACCACGTTCACGCTGGAGGACACCCTGATCGGCACCCGCGAGATACGGTCGTCGCTCGGTGTCGGCGCCGCGTCGGCGACGCAGGATACGACCGTCACGATCCCCGATTCGGTTCCCGGGGGTTCGTATTACGTGGGCATGATCGTCGACACGACGAACGCGGTCGCCGAGTCCGACGAGACCAACAACTTCGATTACGACCCGGACCGGATCAGCATCCTGGCCGCCCAGCCCCCCGACATCGGGTTCTGGATCTTTTTCACGGATCCCGGGTGGGACGCCCGGGTGTTCGATGTCGACGCCGAGGTCAGGAATTACGGGACGGGCCCGACCGGGCCGTTCACGGTCGGATTCTACCTCTCCAACGACACCACGTTCACGACCGCCGACATCCTGATCGGCGAGGAGCAGGTCGCCGATCTCGCCGCCGATGCCACGGCGTACGTGGGCCAGTTCGTCACCGTCCCGGCGTCGGTCCCGGCGGGCTCGTATTACCTGGGCATGATCATGGACACGCGGAACACGGTCGCCGAGTCGAACGAGGCGAACAACGTCGTGTACGACCATGACCCGGTCGATGTCTTTGACCCGCCCGACATCGCATCCTGGACCTTTGGGCCGCCGAGGGGCGCGGTCGCCAGGACGTTCACTATCTACAATGCCGTCAAGAACATCGGCGCCGGGCCAGCCGGACCGTTCACGGTTGAATTCTACCTCTCCACTGACATGACGTTCACGTCAGCGGATACACTGATCGGCACCCGGTCGTACAGCGGTCTTGACGCCGGCGCTGCGGGTCTGAACGAGAATACGGCCGTGACGATCCCCGATTCGGTCCCGGCGGGTTCGTATTATCTGGGCATGATCATGGACACGGGGGACACGGTCGTCGAGTCGAATGAAAACAACAACATTGCGTTCGCCATGGACCCGATCAGCATCACGGCGGTACCGGGGGTGGTCACCGTGCCCGGGGGCACGGGCGTGCCGACGTGGATCACGATCGTCGGAAAGTACGACGACGTGAACGGCAACAGCCGGAAGGACTTCGCGGACGTCGTGCTGTACTTCAACCAGATGACCTGGATCGGGGCGAACGAGCCGGCCGGCTGCTTCGATTTTAACGGCAATACCCGGGTCGACTTCGCCGACGTCGTCTGGCTCTTCAACCACCTGTAAGTCCCTGGCGCTCTCTTTTTCTGTCGGGTGAGGGCGACGAGACGCAACACGCGACGGCCGGTGCGATGTCTGCGATCTCGAGGCGGCCGCGTACTCCGGCGGCGGCGTCCGGCTCTGCGAGGCGTGCTACGATCGTGAAACGCGGCGGCGCGTGCGGAACGGCGCGGCCGGGCTCGAGGGACGGGGCCGGGTCGTTCCCGGGGGCCGGCTAGCGCCCTCGCC
>JADGNL010000098.1 GCA_017883495.1 Methanomicrobiales archaeon
ATCCAGTCCTCGGCCTCCTGGACCGCCTTCAGAAACCGGTCGACCTCCGACGGATGGTCCGCGATCCAGCCCTCGCGGCCGACGAGGACCGCGTACGTATACTGGCTGCTCTGCACGGGCAGGACCGACGCGCCGTCGCCCAGCCGCCCCCTGATGGCGCTCAGGTACGGTTCGGCCGTGACGACGGCGTCGATGGTGCCGTTGCAGAGCGCCTCCACGCCGTCCGAGCGGCTGACGTCGACGAGGGTCACGCCGTCGAGGTTCAGGCCCTGCAGCGCGACGAACCGGCTCAGATAGAACTCGCTGATGGTGTGCCTGGGCACCCCGACCCGCTTTCCCCCGAGATCCGATGCGTTCGCCACGCCGTGGTCACGCCGGCCGACGAGGTACATCAGCTCCGAGCGGGAGACGCTGCCGATGCCGAGGAGGCTCCCGTCGTCGAACGCCTTCTGGACGAGGGCGAACTCGGCCGAGAGAGCGAGATCGGCCTCGCCGTGCTGGACGCCGGTAGCCGCGGAGAGCCCGGTATCGAACTCCCGCAGGGTCACGTTCAGCCCGTGCTGCTCGAAGAGGCCCCGGTCGGCGGCCACCCAGATCGGCGCGGAGGAGAGGAGCCGGGCCGACCCGAACGCGATCGGGTCGTGACCGGTCGGGCTGGCCGCCATCGTGTGCGTGAAGTACCCGATGCCCACCCCGGCGAGCGCCAGCGCTCCGATGACGAGGACGACGACGGCACGCGTGGCTTCAGGACCGGGCTTCACAGTTCCTCCCGACAGTCATCCGGCGGCACGGAACCCCTGACGGCGGCCGCAAAGAGACACATCCGGTATTTCGAAAAATTGTAGCGCATCCGTTACAATGGTTGCGATCCCGGCCGGGGGGCCCGCCGCAACCCTGATATCCCGGTCGGGCCATCGATAGGCATGGATCTCAGGAGCGTCACGGACTTCGCGAACGCGAACCCGGTCGCGTACGTCGCGACCGTCGAGGGCGACCAGCCCCGCGTCCGGGCCTTTGCCATGTGGTACGCGGACGAGACCGGGTTCTACTTCCACACGGGCTCGACCAAGGACGTCTGCCGGCAGCTGCTGGCGAACCCGAAGGTCGAGCTCTGCTTCTACGACCCCGGCGAGGGCCAGGGAGCCGGACGGCAGCTCCGGGTCGAGGGGACAGTCGAGTTCCTCGACGACCCGGCCCTTGCCGAGCGGCTGTACGAGGCCCGGCCCTGGCTCCGGGCGATCACGGGAGAAGGCGACGTGCGCCTCGCGATCTTCCGCGTGGCCCACGGCGCGGCCTGGTTCTGGACCATGGCCACGAACCTGCGCGAGCGCGAGCAGGAGCGGGTCCAGTTCTAGGAACGGCCAGCTCCGCCTTTCTTCCGCGAACGGGCGCGCCCGAACTTCGCCAGCTCGAACGCGGCCACAGAGAGCAGCCCGAGGCCGACGGCGAGTCCGAGGAGGCCGGGCTCGACGCCCGTGAGCCCGAGCCGCCCGCCGAGGGCCGGGATCGTCAGCGCGAGCCCGAGGAAAGCGATCGCGCCCACGCCCCAGAGGAGCATCACGCGGTTCGAGAAGAGACCGATCCGCCAGAGGGGATCGGTGGTCGAGCGCGTGACGAACGCCACGAGCACGTGCCCGATCAGCCACGCGGAGAAGGCCGCGGTCTGGGCCGCGGCCGGGGAAGCCCCCTGCCGGAGGGCGAACCAGTACGGCACGAAGACGATCGCCAGGAGCGCCAGCCCCCTCGTCCCGATCCCGGCGAGCATCCCCCGGTCGAGGAACGGCGTCCGGGGGTCGCGCGGCGGGCGGCTGTCGATCGAGGGCTCGGCCGGCTCCGCCACGAACGAGGCCGACGCCCCGAGGTCCATGAAGAGCTCGAGCAGGATGATCTGGATCGGCGAGAACGGGAACGGCAGGGCCAGGGCGAGGGCCCCGACGAAGACCGCGACCAGGGCCAGCTTCACCGAGAGGTAGTACCGGACCCCCTTCGTGAGGTTGTCGAAGATCCGGCGTCCCTCGAAGATCCCCCGGCCGACCGTCACGAAGTTGTCGTCGGCGAGCACGATGTCGGCGGCCTCCTTCGCGGCGTCGGTCCCCTTCAGCCCCATGGCGATCCCGATGTCGGCGCCCTTCAGGGCGAGGGTGTCGTTCACCCCGTCGCCGGTCACGGCCACGACCTCGCCCTGCGCCTGGAGGGCGGCCGTAAGCCGGCGCTTGTGCTCGGGAGTGGCGCGGGCGTAGACGCCGACGGAGCCGACCGTCTCCCGGAGCTCGGCGTCCGTGAGCCCGTCGAGCGCCTCTCCCTCGAGCACGGCTCCGGCGGGGATGCCGACCTCTGCGGCGATCGCGGCGGCCGTCCGCGGGTGGTCCCCGGTCACCATGATCGTCCGGACCCCGGCGCGGGCCATCCGCTCGATCGTCTCTCGCACGCCGGGGCGCGGCGGGTCCTCGATCGCGATCAGCCCATCGAGGACGAGACCCCGTTCGAGCCCGTCGTCGGGCTGCCCGAGCTCGCCGGGGGCGAGATCCCGGTGGGCCACCGCGATCACGCGCCGGCCCAGCGCCGTCTCCGCGTCCAGGGCCTCCTCCAGCCCCTCCCCGGCATGGTCGGCGCGGGCGAGCACCTCCTCGGGGGCGCCGATCAGGTAGAGCGTCGGTCCGCCGGCACGGTCCCGGACGACCATGCCCGTGCGTCGGCCGCTGCCGAAGGTCTCCTCCCTGAGGATCGGAGCGGGATCGGCCGGGACGCCGAGAGCGTCGGCCCGCTCGACGACGGCGCGGTCCGTGATCGAGAGGGAGAGCGCGGTCATGGCCGAACGCGCCGCGCCGAGGACCCGCTCCTCCGCGCCCGCGGGGTGGACGGCCACGACCTGCATCCGGCTCTCGGTGATGGTGCCGGTCTTGTCCGTCAGGATCACGGTCGTGTTCCCCAGAGTCTCGGCCGCCCTGAGCCGTTTCACCAGGAAGTTCTCCTTCGAAAGCAGGTACGCGCCGAGGCCGAGAGTCATGGTGATGATGATCGGGAGCTCCTCGGGAATGGTGGCGAAGGCGAGGGCCAGGCCGGTCAGGATGCTCTGCTGCAGGGGTTCGCCCCGGAGGTAGCCTGCCACCGGGATGGCGACCGAGAAGAGGACGGCGACGGCGGCGAGCGTCCGGGAGAGCGACTTCATCCCGAGCTGCAGCGCGGTCTTCGGCTGCCGGACCTCCTGCGCCTCCTCCGCGATCCGGCCGATCCGGGCGCGGGCCCCCGTCTCGACGGCCTCGAGCAACCCCTCGCCCGCGAGGACGAGCGTGCCCGAGAAGGCCTCGTCCCCGGCCGCCTTCTCCACCGGGAACGACTCGCCTGTCAGGGCGGACTCGTCGATCCGCAGGCTGACCGACGACGCGAGACGGCCGTCGGCCGCGATCCGCGTCCCCGGAGCGAGCGCGAGCAGGTCCCCCGGGACCACGTCCTCCGTCGGGACCTCGGCGACCCTGCCGTCGCGGAGGACCCGCGTGGCCGGCGCGGCGAGGGTCGCGAGCGACGCGATCGCTTTCTTTGCGCGGTACTCGGTCCAGATCTCGACCAGGACGAGAGTCGCGATGATCGCGTAGAGGGTCAGGGCGTCGCCGAGCTCTCCGAGGATGGTATACGCGACCCCGACCACGAGAAGGAGGAGGATCATGGGCTCGGTCAGCTCCTCCCTCGCGATGCGGGCGAACGTGACCTCCCGGATCGGGGCGACCCTGTTCGGGCCGAACCCTTCGAGCCGCCTACGGGCCTCCGCATCGGAGAGGCCGGTCGGGGCGCCGTCTCCAGGGCTGCCGTCCATGCCCATGGTTCCCCGTCTCCGGTATTAAAAATCGCTCCGGGCGCGGCGTCTTCCCGCGGCGGTCACGGCGAGCCGTTGCCCTTCTCGCGCCGCCACCGTCCCGGGGGCACGGTGAGCTCGAACCGCGCTCCCGCTCCCGGGGTCCCGGTCTCGGCGATGGTGATGCCGGTCAGACCGAGGGCCTCGCGGGCGAGGAAGAGCCCGAGCCCGGTGTTCGAGCCGTACCCGCGCTCGAAGATCTTCTCTTTTTCGTCCGCCGGCACGCCCACGCCGTCGTCCTCGCAGACGATCACGAGGCCGCCGTCCTCCGTCTCTTCGGCCGAGAACCGGATCGCCATGACCGAGACGCCGTGGCGGAGCGCGTTCTCGATCAGGCCTGCCAGGACCCGCAGGAAGAGGGCCCCGCCCCAGATACGAAGCCCGGTCGGCAGTTCGTTTATGACGCGCACGATACCCGCTTCCTGCGCCGCCTCCTCGACCATGCTCCGGGCGTCCAGCCAGGCAGGCGGGAGGGTGCCGATCCCCTCCCAGGTCCCCGTGAACCGGATCAGGGCCGCGATCCGCTCCGCGGCCGCCATACTCCGCTCGAGGAAGGCGGCAATCGCCGGGCCCCCCTCCTCCATCTGGGCCAGGGAGAGGTACCCGCGCAGCACGGCGAGCTGGTTGTCGATGTCGTGCCGCGTGATCCCCGTGAGGAGCGTCAGCGCCCGGTTCGCCCGGCGGAGGGCCGCCTCGACCTCGCGGAGCTCGGTGACGTCGTGCAGGATACCGAAGACGGTCCGGCGGTCCGGGTCGTACTCGGCGACCGAACGGACCTGCCGCAACCGCCCGTCGTCCACGCGCCGGATGGCGAACTCGACCTCGTACGGCTGCCCCTGCTCCACGAGCTCGCGCAGGGCCTGGTCGAGTGCGGGGCGGTATTCCTCCAGAGACACCTGCTGCACCTCGACCAGCGGATGCTCGTCGCCGTGCAGGCCGTAGAGGATCTGCGCCCCGCGCGAGGCGTGGATCGTCCCGTTATCGAGGTGGAGTTCCCAGTGCCCGACCCCGGCGATCTCCTCGGCCCGTCGGAACCGGCGCTCGCTCAGGAGCAGGGCCTCCTCGGCCCGTCGGCGGGCCTCGATCGGCCAGGTGGTGATCACGATCCCGTCCACGCCCGGCGTCCCGATCAGGTTGACGGCCACGGACTCCACCGCGACCCAGCCGCCGTCGTCATGCCGGAGCCGGAACCCGGTCGGCGTCCCGGAGCTGGTGCCGGCGAAGACCTCCTCGAGGGCGCCGCGGACGCGCTCGCGGTCGTCGGGGTGGATGAACTCGAGCGGGCTGTGGCCGAGCACCGACTCCGGCGGGTATCC
>JADGNL010000099.1 GCA_017883495.1 Methanomicrobiales archaeon
GCGGACGCGCCGGGCAAGCAGGAGCTCGACCCCGCGATCCTGCTCCGGGCCTCGGTCTATGTCGACGACCCGCGGCAGGCCGCCCACTCGGGCGAGGTCAACGTCCCGATCGCGGCCGGTCGGTACGCGATCGACCGGATCGCGGGCACCCTCGGCGACGTCGTCATCGGCCGGGCCGGGCGGCGCTCGGACGACGAGGTCACGGTCTTCGACTCGACCGGCCTCGCGGTCCAGGATCTCGCGATCGCCGGCGTGGCGCTCAGGAAGGGAGAGCCCGGGGTCGGGCTGGAGTTCCCCTAGGTCGGGATCTCGGGGGCAGGCCCGTCCGCCGGCGCCGGCGGGGCGTCGGGGAGGGCGAACTTCCGCCAGACCTGCTCGCGGTAGACAGGGCCCGAGTTGTAGGTGCAGAACGGGATGAGGCGGCCGTCGGGGGTCGCGTAGTGGATGCAGCACCTGCGCACGCGGTCCGTGTCGTAGTTGTAGCAGTCCATGAAGTGCATGGTGCCGATGAAGAGCGCGTTCCAGTGAAAGTCGCGGAGCGCGTTGTAGTTCTGCGAGAGCAGGGCTTGCTTGATCAGGCGCCACACCTCGGCCGATTTACCCGTCTCGTCCTTTTTAAGCGAGCCGCGCAGGTCCTTGAGCCCCTCGAGCATGGCGCGGTACTTGTTGATCGACCCGCCCTTGGCAAGGGTGGCCCCCATCCTGTCGATCGACTCGAAGAACCGGTCGACGTCGATGATCCGGTTCACGGGCGTGATGGTGCCGTCGTTCACGAAGACGTAGGTCGCGGCCCCGCAGTGCTGATGGGTCGTGAACTCGACGACCCGCTGGCCCGTGTACGCCTCGACCAGGCGAGAGATCGGCATCACGCACGGCACGGGGTAGAAGTCGGCCTGCCGGATGACACCATCGGTCTGGTTCTCGATGGCCGCAGTCAGGTCCGGGATCGTGACCCGCTCCTTCTCGACGTCGTCCTGGCTCGCGGCGCCGGTGAACGCAACCGGCTGGAAGTTGACGCCGCGCACCACCTGGATCCGCCGCGCCGCGTACTTGATGATCTCGCCGACCTCGTGGTCGTTGCGGCCGCGGATCACCGTCGGGACGAGGACCACACCCATCCCGGCCGCCATGCACCGATCGAGCGTCCGCTCGTGGGTCGCGAGGAACGGGTTCGTCGCGCGCGAGACCCCGTCGAAGTGGAGGTAGAGGGTCGAGAGGCCGGCCTCCTTCAGCGCCTCGACGTACCCCTCCTCCTTTGCGATCCGGAAGCCGTTCGTCGCGATCTGGACCTGCGAGAAGCCGAGCCGCTTCGCGCTCCGGATCAGCTCGGGCACGTCGTCGCGCATGGTGGGCTCACCGCCCGAGAACTGGACGGCCGGCGCCGGCACTGGCCTCTCGGCCCGGAGGAGATCCATCATGCCGACCACCTGGTCGAAGGTCGGCTCGTATACGAACCCACAGGCCCGCGCGTTGGCGAAGCAGAAGTCGCAGTTGAGGTTGCACCGGTTCGTGAGGTCGATATTCGCGAGCAATGTCTCCGAGCGGTGCTGCGAGCAGAGCCCGCACTCGTGCGGGCAGTTCACCTCCGCGACCATGCGCTGGGGGTTCTCGATCCCGTTCCCGACGCAGGCATACTCGTCGAACCGCTCGAACATCGCGGCATCGGACCAGTATAGCGAACGGATTCGACCGTGCTCCGGGCACTCGCGCTCGATCCAGACCTTTCCGTCCTGGTCGTAGATCCGCGCGTCGAGGACGCACCCGCAGGACGGGCAGAGGCTCTTCGTTGTCTTGTCCACCATCAGGATCCACCAGGCGCGACCGCCGCCGGGTCCCCGTCACGGAGAGTAATTTCGGCCGTTCGGGTCCGCCAGCGACGTTTTCTAGTAGTTTCTCTTACATAACATTAATGCTTACAGGTGGGACGGAGTACTCGTGACAATCGCCGACGCCTTCGCGCCCGGAGTTATCGGCCTTGCCGCGGTCGCTGCGTGCTGGATCATGCTGCCGGCCTGGCTCCCGAACCCGATCGCGGCCCTCTTCGGTGGGGGCCGGCCGATCGACGGCGGGCGGGTGCTCAGCGACGGCTACCGCGTGCTCGGCAATGGCAAGACCTGGCGCGGCTTCGCCGCGGGCGTTCTCGCCGGGCTCGCGATCGGCGCGGTCGAGATCGCGATCCAGGGCTATCCCCTGCCCTTGTCCCTCCCGGCGCAGACGCCACTGACCGTGCTCGCGCTCTCGGTGGGGGCCCTGCTCGGCGACATGGCCAAGTCCTTCTTCAAGCGGCGGCTCGGCAAAGACCGCGGCGCGGCATGGCCTGTAGTCGATCAGTTCGATCTCGTGGTCGGGGCATTCGTCCTGCTCGCGCTCGTCGATACGGGGTGGATCGTGGCGAACGTCACGCTCCCCGTCCTCATCTTCATCGTGATCCTGACGCCGATTCTGCACCGGGTCATGAATCTGATCGGGTACGCGGCCGGGATCAAGGAGGAACCATGGTGAGAGACAACCCGATCGCGGATCGGTTGATCGCGGCCGGCGCCATCGAGTTCGGTACGTTCACGCTCGCCTCGGGCGCGACGAGCCCGTACTATGTCGACATCAAGACCGCCATGACCGAGCCCACGTTGCTCGCCGCGGTCGCGGCGGCGATCGCCGAACGCGAGCCGTTCGAGGTCGTCGCCGGGGTCGCCGTCGGCGGCGTCCCGCTCGCGGTCGCGGTCTCGCTCGCGAGCGGCCGGCCGTACGCGATCGTCAGGAGTGCGGCGAAGGACCACGGTAAGGGAAGCCTTGTGATCGGCGCCGTGACCGATCGCCGTGTCCTCCTCGTCGAAGACGTCACGACCTCGGGGGGGTCGGCCCTGTACGGCATCGAAGAGCTCCGGAAGGCGGGGGCCGAGGTCGAGTGCGTGGTCACGGTCGTCGACCGCGAGGGAGGAGCGGAGGAGCGGCTCGGCGCGGCGGGGGCCCGGCTTGTGCCGCTCGTGAGGACGCGGGAGCTCCTCGCCGGATAAGGACCGGCAACCGCTTATTTTGTGAACGCCTCAGTACTGGTAGACGTGCCTATGAAGTACCTGGTGGTGGGTGGCGGAGGACGGGAGCACTCGATCGCGGCATCGCTCGCCCGGGACGAGACGGCGGGATTGGCAGCCGTCATGGCCACGAGGAACCCGGGTATCGCCTCACTTGCCGACGCCCTCCTGTTCGCGCCCGAAACCGACATGCCGCGCGTGGTCCGGTTTGCGATCGAGTCGGGCGCGGACCTCGCCGTGATCGGCCCCGAGGCGCCGCTCGAGGCCGGCCTCGCCGACGCTCTCGCCGATGCCGGTATCCCCGCATTCGGGCCGACCCGGGCAGCGGCGCGGATCGAGACCGACAAGGCCTGGGCGCGGGACCTGATGACCCGGCACGGCATTCCCGGCTGCCCCGAGTACGGCCTTTTCGCGGACCCCGACGAGGCCGTTCGATTTATCCGCGAGCACCGGGGGGACCTCGCCGTCAAGCCGGTCGGCCTGACAGGGGGCAAGGGCGTCCGGATCACGGGCGAGCAGGTCGACCGTGAGGGCGCCTGCGCCTATGTCCGCGAGCTCGGCGGTCCGGTCGTGATCGAGGAGCGGCTCGAGGGCGAGGAGTTCACACTTCAGGCCTTTGTCGACGGCACCCACCTTGTCCCTATGCCGCTCGTACAGGACCACAAGCGCGCGTTCGAGGGGGACCGGGGACCGAATACGGGCGGCATGGGGTCGTACTCGATGCCCGACCACGGTCTGCCGTTCGTGACGGACGCGGACCGAGAGGCTGCACTCGCGATCATGGCGGCTGTCGTCCGGGCCATGGCTGGCGAGGGCACGCCGTTCTGCGGTATCCTATACGGCCAGTTCATGAACACGGCCACCGGCCCTATGGTGATCGAGTTCAACGCCCGGTTCGGCGA
>JADGNL010000100.1 GCA_017883495.1 Methanomicrobiales archaeon
CTGCGATGCCCGGTAGAGCTTCTTCGGCCCGAAGCGCTCCATACTGACATCCCCGTTCAGTGCGAGGAAATCGAGGTACTTGGCAGCAGTTCTCCGGTCGATCTCGAGTTCCCGGGCGATCGTCCGGATCGGGACCCCCCGGGGCGCGTGCTGCCGGAGCAGGCCGAGAATCCTGTCGCGCATCTCCTGGTACGTGGCCGGGTCGTCCGTCACGGTATACTTCCGTTCCGAGGCAGTTCCATCTCCGCCGGCAGCGGGGGAGGTCGATAGAGCTGTCACCTCCCGCCGGCATCGTCCTTTCCGATGGTACCCTCCATGATCCGTGATGGACGAAGAGCGCTGCAGGTGCGAGATCCCTCGGCCTCCTTTACGAGGTACTAGTTGCAGCCGGTACTTCTGCGCCGTCCGTGATCAGTATGCACGGATTCGAACCCTGACGATGTAAAATCCGGGTTGAAGATTTGGCCCGCGAGACGCTCGGCGAACGGGACCGTGGTGCCTCGGTCGTCACCGACCTGTTCGAACCGAGCGACTATTGTTGTCGCCCGCTATGCGTTCGACCCCGGCAC
This sequence comes from Methanomicrobiales archaeon, assembly GCA_017883495.1. GTDB lineage: Archaea > Halobacteriota > Methanomicrobia > Methanomicrobiales > Methanospirillaceae > UBA288. Next base: position 570 of record JADGNL010000100.1, read on the forward strand.
GACTGGGTGAAAATAAGGTTTCTCTCTCCGCTACACCCGGACTACTTCTTGTCCCACTGCAGGATGCCGATGGTGTTTCCCTCGGTGTCCTGGATGATCGCATCCAGGCCGACGGACTGGATCTCCATCTTCGGCGTGACGATCTTGCCGCCGAGTTTCTCCACCTTCGCGAGCACCTCGTCGATGTTCTCGACCATCACGTGGTTCGTGATGACCTCCGACATCTGCCGCTTGTACATCCCGCCCATGTTGAGGGTCCCTTCCTGTGGCGCTCCGGTGTTGACGTCCTGGTACTTCATCGCCGCGAACGCCTGCGGGTCCATGGCGGTCTTTGTCGGCTCGATCTTCCACCCGAGGAGGGACTGGTAGAACTGCTTTGCGCGGTCGACGTCGTCGGCCGGGATCTCGAAATATCCGATGTTCGGCATGGACGGTCATAGCGGCAAAAAGGCCTTATACTTTTTGGGCGGGGGTCGGGAATCACGGCACCCGGCCTTCGCGGCTGTCCGTGCCTGGGGGGACACCGGGGACCGTTCTCCACTCCGCTTCCCGGCGGCGGCGAGTGTCGTCGCCATCACGGTCCCCGGCGCCCTCTTCCCCTGGCCGTTCCGGAAAAAAGTGACGGGAGGTCAAAAGGCCGGCAGGGCATCCGGCCGCCGGAATCCGTTGCCCGTGTGCGATCGCGGAGGCCGGACCGTTCGCGAAAAGAAGGAGGAGCAGCCCTGGCGCGGGCCCCCGTGTATGCCCGGTTCCGCGGCCCCCGTCACGTCTTTCCGAGCCCGAGCATCGCGCCGTACCGGGAGTAGACCTCCCCGATCAGCTCGCCGGACTTCGGGTTGCCCCAGTCGTGCATCCACTCGGAGACCAGCGACTCCACGGTGGTGGGCACGACTCCGGCCTGGAGCATCCGCTCGATGCCGTACCGATGGGCGTCGGGGGTGGAGTCGCCGGCGGCGTCCATCAGTCCGTAGACCTCGTACCCCTCCTTCAGCGCGTGGAGCGCGGTATAGGTGAAGCACATGCTCGTCCAGAGCCCGGAGAGGACCATCTTCCTCCGGCCGGTCTTCCGGAACGCGTCCCGGGTCTGCTCGTCCTCGAGCGCGTCGAAGCTCGGCACCGTCCGCACGAACACCTCCTGCCCGGGAAAGATCCCGGCGATCTCGGCGATGAACTCCCCGTTCCGCTGCGGGTTGATCGACGACAGCACGACGGGCACGTCGAGAATGCTCGCGGCCTTCGCGGCGTAGTGGGCGGTGTTCCGGATGATCGTCTTATCGCCCGACGCCACGCTGGCGAACATCGAGGGCTGGTAGTCCACGAGGACGAGCGCGCTGTTCGCGGTCGAGAGCAGCTCCAGCCTCCAATCCTGGTTCTCCGTCATTGAGCCTCCATCGGTTCCCGCGCCCCGCAGCCGCGCGGCCCGAGGTATGGGTGGCATCCATCCCGTAAAGAGTTTCCCCTCAATGACCATTCGGCACCTTCGGGGACGCTACGGGATCGACCGCGGGGAGCAATCCGGCCGCCGGACAGGCCGTCCCCGCCGGCGGCGGTTCGCACGGCCGTCACCCGCCTCCGCCGGATGTCCCGTCGTCCGCCTCTGTCGGCCGCCACGTCCACGGCACGCGGGCCGACGACGCCGGGGGCGTACCGCCCCCGGCCGCGCGGATATGATCCACCGCCGTGCTTTTTACCTCGTCCGCCCAACTTTGATCATGCGCTGTCGGGGGGCTGGAACCGGTCCGATATACAAAGGCGGAGGACCGGGTCTGAAATGAGCGAGCAGGACTATCAGCTCGAGTACTTCAGGAACGAGGGGTTCGAGCGGCGGATCTGCACGAGCTGCGGCGCTCCCTTCTGGTCCCGCGACCCGGACCGGCAGGTCTGCGGCGACGCCCCCTGCGAGCCGTACACGTTCATCGGGAACCCCGTCTTCGACCCCCACACCCTCGGCCAGATGCGCGAGGCGTACCTCTCGTTCTTCGAGCGGCACGGCCACACCCGGATCGACCGCTACCCCGTCGCGGCCCGCTGGCGCGACGACATCTACCTCACCATCGCCTCGATCGCGGACTTCCAGCCGTTCGTGACGAGCGGGGTGACGCCGCCGCCGGCCAACCCGCTCACCATCTCCCAGCCCTGCATCCGCCTCAACGACCTGGACTCGGTCGGCCGCTCCGGGCGCCACCTGACGCTCTTCGAGATGATGGCCCACCACGCCTTCAACAACCCCAAGAACGAGATCTACTGGAAGGACAGGACCGTCGAGCTCTGCGACCTCTTCCTCGCCTCGATCGGCGGGGACCTCAATGCCGTCACGTACAAGGAGCACCCCTGGGTCGGCGGCGGAAACGCCGGCCCGTCCGTCGAGGTCCTGATCGGCGGACTCGAGGTCGCAACCCTGGTCTTCATGTCCCTGGGCAAGCAGCGGACGACGGGGCAGCCGGTCGAGCTCGAGGGGCAGACCTTCTGGCCCATGCCGAACCGGATCGTCGACACCGGGTACGGGCTCGAACGCCTGACCTGGGCCTCGTCCGGCTCGCCCACGATCTACGACGCGGTCTTCCCCGACCTCGTCTCCTCCCTCTTCTCCGAGGCCGGCCTGGACCACCACCTCAAGGACAAGAACTACACCAAGATCCTCTCGCTCAACGCGAAGTTCGCGGGGCTCATGGACATCACGGGCGCGAACCTCTTCGCGCTCCGGAAGAAGGTCGCGGCCGCCATCGACGTCCCCATCGACAAGCTGACCAAGATGATCACGCCGATCGAGCAGGTCTACACCATCGCGGACCACACCCGCTGCCTCGCGTACATGCTCGGCGACTGCATCGTCCCGTCCAACGTCCGCGAGGGCTACCTCGCCCGGCTCGTCCTCCGCCGGACCCTCCGGGTGATGAACGACCTCAACCTCGACCTCTCCCTCGCCGACCTCGTGGCCCGGCAGGTCGAGGAGATCGGCGAGGAGCAGTTCGAGCAGTCGCCCGAGGTGATCCGCGAGATCCTCGAGCGCGAGACCGAGAAGTACGGCGCGACCATCGAGCGCGGGACCCGGATCGTCCAGAAGGTCGCGGCGACCTACAAGAAGAAGAGCCAGAAGGTCCCGCTCGCCGAGGTCATCACCCTCTACGACTCGCACGGCCTCCCGGCCGAGCTGATCAAGGAGGTGGCCGCGGCCGAGGGCGCCGTGGTCGAGGTTCCCGACAACTTCTACTCGCTCGTGGCGAACATGCACTCCGAGAGCCAGCGGGAGGGCGGCGACGACCCGCTCGCGGCGTACGAGGAGCGGTTCACGGCCCTGCCGCCGACCCGCGCCCTCTACTACGAGCAGCCCTGCGAGGTCGAGTTCGAGGCGATGGTCATCGACTTCTTCGACGGGCTCGCGGTCCTGGACCAGACCCTCTTCTACCCCGAGGGCGGCGGCCAGCCCGCGGACACGGGCACCCTCCTCTCGGCCGAGTCCATGGTCCGGGTCGAGGACGTGGTCAAGCGCGGCGACGTGATCCTCCACCGCGTGGTCGGCGGCGCGCTCAAGCGCGGCGAGCGGGTCAAGGGGATGGTCGACGAGGAGCGGCGCTGGTCCCTCATGCGCCACCACACGGCCACCCACGTCCTGCTCCACGCGGCGAAGGAGGTCCTCGGGGCCCACATTCACCAGGCCGGCGCCCAGAAGGGCTCGGACTCGGCGCGGCTCGACATCCGGCACTTCAAGCACATCACCGAGCAGGAGCTCCGCCAGATCGAGCTCCGCGCGAACCAGATCGTCCAGAACAACAAGCCGGTCTTCATCAAGCTCGAGGAGCGGCAGCGGGCCGAGCAGAAGTACGGATTCACCCTCTACCAGGGCGGCGTGCCGCCCGGGAACGCGATCCGCGTCGTGCAGGTGGGCGGCGAGATCCAGGCCTGCGCGGGAACGCATGTCCGGACCACGGGCGAGATCGGGGCGATCAAGATCCTCCGGGTCGAGCACATCCAGGACGGGATCGAGCGGATCGAGTTCGCGGCCGGCAAGGCCGCGATCATGGCCATGCAGGATTCCGAGCGGATCCTGGCCGACGCGGCCGCCGAGCTCCGGATCCAGCCCGAGAACCTGCCCGCGACGGTCCAGCGGTTCTTCGGCGAGTGGAAGGAGCGGGGCAAGGAGATCGAGCGGCTCAGGAAGAAGCTGATCGACCTCGAGCTCGCCCAGATCGAGTACGAGCCGATCGCGTCGGCGAAGGTCGTGATCCGGGAGCTCGACGTCGACCCCTCCCAGCTCGCCGCGCTGGCCCGCAAGCTCGCGAAGACGAACGGCATCGCCCTGCTCGTCTCGTCGAGCGACCGGCTCCACATGGTCCTCGCCTCGGGCTCGCCACGTGTGAATGCGGGCGATGTCCTGGGCGAGATCTCCGAGTCGCTCGACGGCAAGGGCGGCGGAAACGCGACCATGGCCCATGCGATCGCACCCGATGGATCGAAGGGCGAACAGGCCCTGAAGGCCGGACGACGGCTGATCACGCTGGCGCTGAATGGATAACGAACCGAGAATTCTGCACCCGGGCGACCCGGAGGCCCAGACCCTCGCCCGGGCGATCGCGTCGCCGACCGCGGGGGAGATCCTCCAGGTCCTGGGCGAGGAGCCGCTGACGGCTTCCGCGCTCGCGACCCGGCTCGACATCCCGATCACGACCGCGGCCTACCACCTCGAGCACCTGGTCGGCGCCGGCGTCATCGAGGTGACGGGGACGCGGTGGAGCCGGAAGGGGCGCGAGCAGAAGGTCTACCGGCTCGTGGACCGGGTCGTGATCGTGAGCCCGGCCCGGATGGACCTGCGGGCCCTTCTCCTGAAGTACGCGGCCCTCGGGTTCGTCCTGGGCGGCGCGGCCCTGATCGCCGGCTTCCTGCAGGCGGTGACCGCCCCGCCCAAGGCCTTCATGGTGGGGAGCGAGGGCGGAAACGCGCTCCTCGGGGCCCCCATGCCCGTCCCGGCGGACGTGGCCGCCGCCGCCCCGGAGCCGGTGGCTCAGTACATCCTGCTCGGCGGGCTCGTGGTCCTCGCCGCGCTCGTGATCTACGACGCGGTCGCGACCCGGCGACGGCGCACGTAAAACCCTTTTCCTCGAACGCGGCGTTTCGAAAGAGACCGAATTTCCTGGGCTTAAGATTAAAATTACCCCGAAATCTTCCGCCGATTCTTCCGACTCGACGGAACGTATATCTGCCACGCGCGTCCCACGACGAGTCCATGAACCGACGGCCGAACCTCATCGCTGCGGTCATCATCGTGGCCTGCGGACTGATCGTGGTGGGCGGGATCGGGATCGCGCTCTCGGAGAACGGGGACGCCGCAGCGACCGCAGGCCTTCGGATCGGCCTGCCGAAGGAGGGGGCGGCAGCCCCTGCCCCCACCCTTCCGGCAGTCACGGGCGCAGAGCCAGCAACCACGATCGGCACGGCCGCCACGGGCACCGGAGCCGGAGGCGCGGGGAACGAGACTGAACCAGCGCCTCCCCCGACGCCCGCGAACGGGACCGCCGGCGCCGGGACCGGTGCCCCGACTGCGACCGGGACCGGGTGCGGCGCCGCTATCGGTACCATCGCCGGCACCTTCGCGCCCGCCGCGCCGGGGGAGGGCAGGGCCACCTGACGCCCGGGGGAGGCCTGCCGATCTCCCGGACGGCCGCAATGGCGCCATACCAGGACTCTCCGTCCCCCGAACCGGGGAGCCGGCTCCGACCGACTAAGGCGAAATCTTTTATACGATACGGGAGAGGTTGATGCACCGGGGCGCACTGCCCCCAGGCCGGACGATGACTCGAATAAACTACTGGTCGCGGTATCGACGGGTGCTTTCCCGCCGGTGCGCGGGGCCCAGGAGACGGTGATACCCAATGGCGAACTTCTCGAACCCATTCTCTGGAAACGTGCCCGACCGAAAGATGACCCTCGAGGAGCTGGTTCGCGCCATGCGCCTCAACGTGGCGGCGGAGGAGGACGCGACCACCCTCTACATGGCCCACGCCGAGGCGACCGACCACCCCCTCGCGAAGAAGGTCCTGATCGACATCGCGAACGAGGAGCGCGTTCACGTCGGCGAGTTCAACCGGCTGATCCAGCTCCTGACCGGCGACGAGGACAAGTGGTTCGCGGACGGCGCGGCCGAGGTCGACGCGATGGCACGGGGGCTCGGCGCCGCCGAGCCCGCGGCCGGCGAGGCACCGAAGACGACCGTCGGATCACTCAAGGAGTAAGGATATGGCCACAGACTACCTTTCACGCGACGAGGCCCCTATCGGGGCCGATATATGGGCGCTGCTCGACAAGAACATGGTGGAGGCGGCGAAGAGCCAGCGCTCTGTCCGCCGCCTCTTCGAGATCGAGGGGCCGTACGGCTTCGGCCTCAAGTCGGTCCCGCTCGACGACCGCCAGCTGGGCGAGGGCGTGGCCACGAGCCCGTGCCTGCCGCTCGCCTGGCTCACCACCTCGTTCTGGCTCGGCAAGCGCGACCTCGCGGGCTACGAGTACGCGGGGGTCCCCCCGAACCTCGGCGTCCTCGCCGGGGCCGCGATCGAGGCCGCGAGAAAGGAGGACGACGTCCTCCTGAACGGGGCGAAGGGCTCGACGGGACTCATGAACCTGCCCGGCGCCGGGAAGAGCCCGCTCGGGAAGTGGGACAAGCTCGGCGGGGCCGCGAACGACCTGATCGGCGCCGTCACGGCCCTCGACGCGGAGGGCTTCCACGGCCCGTACATGCTCGGCCTCTCGCCGCGCCGGTACAACCTCCTCTTCCGCCGGTACGAGACGGGCGGGACCGAGCTCGAGCACCTCTCCCAGATGGTGCGGTCGATCATCAAGCTGCCCGCGCTCGAGGACGGCGGACTCCTGATCGCCGAGGGGCGGCAGTACGCCGCGATCGTGATGGGCCAGGACCTCTCGCTCGGCTTCGTCGGGCCGCGGGTCGACGCCCTCGAGTTCTCCATCTCGGAGAGCCTCGCCCTCCTCGTGCGCGAGCCGCGGGCCATCCGCGTCCTCGGCTGAATACCGCCGACCCCTCTTTTTTCGCCTCGCCGGGAGGTTTCGAAACGTATTAATCCGCACCTGCGGATTGCCTATTACGAACACTATGACTCCGTTCAGATTCTCATGC
>JADGNL010000013.1 GCA_017883495.1 Methanomicrobiales archaeon
CGAACAACACGTTCAACTTCACGGCCGACAGCTCGCAGCTCCAGCCCGACACCTACCAGGTGAGCGTGCAGGCGCCTGACGCCGGCGTCACGCAGACAGGGACCTTCAGCGTGACGGCCGAGGGCGGCAACGTCACCGCGACCGCGACCCCCGCGGGCAACGTGACTGTCACGTTCGCGACGCCGACAGGCGCCGCGACCGGTACGGCCGGGACGACGCCCACGGCCGGCAACGCGACCGCGACCCCGACCCGGGCTCCGGGCTTCGGCACGCTCGTCGCGCTCACGGGCCTGGCCGGCGTCGCATTCCTCATCGTGCGCCGGCGGGACTGAACACCCTTTTCCTCTCTTTTTCCGTCCCCGGGAGGATCGTCTTTTTCTGATCGCCCGCGTATCTTCCGACAATGACCTGGGAGATCGATGTCGTCCTCTGGCTCCAGTCGTTCTCCTGGCTTCTCCTGCCGATGGCGATCCTGACGGACCTCGGATCGCCCGCGTTTTACCTCGGGCTCGTCGGCGTCCTCGCCTGGTGGCGCGACCCCCGCTTCGCCTTCCGCCTCGGCGTTCTGCTCGCGGTCGCCGCGGCCGTGAACGACGCCGCGAAGCTCCTCTTCCACGCGCCGCGTCCGTACTGGGTCTCGTCGGCGGTGCTGCCGATCGAGATCCAGAACTCGTTCGGCCTCCCCTCGGCCCACGCCGAGCTCGCGGTCGCGCTCTGGGGGCTCGTCGCCCTCCGCCTCCGCCGTCCGCTCGTCACGGTCGCGCTCGGCCTCCTCGCCTTCCTGATCGGGCTCTCGCGCGTCTACCGCGGGGTTCACTTCCCCCTCGACGTCCTCGGCGGGTTCCTCCTCGGGTTCGTGGTCCTGGCCGCGTTCCTGCTCGCCGAGCCGGCCGTGGCCCGCGCCGCGAGCCGCATGCACCCGAGCGCGCGGATCCTCGCCGCGCTCGCGATCTCGCTCACCGCGATCGCGGTCAGCGTCGCGATCGCGGGCACGGACGGGATCTGGACCCCCGACCCGGCCTGGACCGGCGACATCGCCGACCTGGCTCCGGTCTCGGTCGAGTTCACGCTGATCGCGGCCGGCCTCGGCCTCGGGCTCGTCGTCGGGCGCGAGCTCGAGCGCGCCCCGCGCCCGTTCAGGTCGCCCGCCGCGGGCCTCGCGGGAACCCTGCTCGGCCTCGCTGTTCTGGTCCTGCTCTGGTTCGGCGTCGGCCTCGCCCTGCCCGGCGCCGGGCTCGAGGCAGCGGTCGGCGTGTACATCCGCGGGGCCGCCATCGGGGTCTGGGTGCTCGCCGGCGCGCCGGCCGTCTTCGCCCGGCTCGGGCTCCTCGGCCCCGGACCCCGCAACCCTCATCATCCCTGGAAGTCCACGGGTTGAGCGGAATGGGAGCGGGGAGAGTCCAGGCCTGGATGGGCCTGATGGGGAGCCGCATCGCGCAGATCGCGGAGCGGATCGAGGACGACGAGGTCGACCGGCTGATCGGCGCAATCCGGGGCGCGCGCCGGGTCTTCGTCATGGGCGCGGGCCGTTCGGGCCTTGTCGCGAAGGCCTTCGCCATGCGCCTGATGCACCTGGGGCTGCAGTCGTACGTGGTCGGCGAGACGATCACCCCCTCGTTCGGGAAGGAGGACGTGATGGTGATCTTCTCGGGCTCGGGCCGGACGCGGACGGTCGCGGACATCGCGACCACCGCGAAGCAGATGGGCGGCACCCTCTGCGTGATCACGGCCAACCCGACGGGGGGCGTCGCGACCATGGCCGACGTCGTGGTCGAGATCGAGTCGAACCGCGACCCCGGCGACGACGAGTCCTGCGAGTTCGAGCGGCGGCAGATGACCGGCGAGCACAAGTCCTTCGCCCCCCTCGGCACCCTCTTCGAGACGACCGCGATGGTCTTCGCCGACGCGGTCATCTCCCGCCTGATGGAGCTCGGCCAGGTCGACGAAGGACAGATGAAGCCGCGTCACACCAATCTCGAGTAGGCATGACACGCTTTGCACGCCGGGTCGCGGGGCTCGAGGTCTCGGGAATCCGGAAATGGTTCGAGTGCGCCGGGCCGGAGACGATCAGCCTGGCGCTCGGCCAGCCAGACTTCGACACACCCGAGCACATCAAGGAGGCCGCGTGCCGCTCGCTCGCGGAGGGGCGGACCGGGTACACGTCCAACGCGGGCATCCCCGAGCTCCGCGATGCCATCGTCGCGAAGTCGAGGCGCGAGAACGGCCTGGACTATTCGCCCGAACAGGTGATCGTGACGGCCGGGGCCTCCGAGGCGCTCCACCTCGCCCTGCAGACCCTCGTCGACGACGGCGACCGCGTCCTGGTCGCGGACCCGGGCTTCGTCTCGTACAGCGCGCTCGCCGGGCTCGCCGGCGGCCGTCCCGAGGGCCTCCGCCTCGACGATCGGCTTCGGATCGACGTCGAGGCCGCGAAGGAGCGGCTCGACGGCGCGAAGGTCCTCGTGCTCAACTCGCCCGCGAACCCGACCGGCGCGGTCGAGCCCGCGGAGTCGGTGAAAGCCCTCGTCGAGTACGCGGACGACGCGGGCGCGACCGTGATCTCGGACGAGGTCTACGAGCACTTCGTCTACGACGGGGTGACGGCCGTCTCCGCGGCCCGGTACGGCGAGAACGTGGTCACGGTCAACGCGACGAGCAAGACGTACGCCATGACCGGCTGGCGGCTCGGCTGGCTCGCGGCCTCCGAGGACGTCGTCGCCCAGGCCATCAAGATCCACGGGTACGCGGTCGCCTGCGCGCCCGCGGTCTCGCAGTACGCGGCCGTCGCGGCCCTCGATGGATCGCAGGGCTGCGTCGCGGCCATGCGGGACGAGTACGAGGCGCGGCGGAACCTTCTCTGCGACGGTCTCGAAGCGCTCGGCATCCGGTTCCCGCGCCCCGAGGGCGCGTTCTACGTCTTCGCCCCGATGGACGCCGACCTGGTCTGCCGGATCCTCGCGGCCGGCGTCACCATCGTGCCGGGCGAGGCCTTCGGCCCCGGCGGCGCGGGGTACGCGCGGATCGCGTACTCCGCCTCGAGAGAGGCGCTCACCACCGCAATCGAGCGGATCAAAGGAGTCATCAATGGCTGACTGTGGATGCACCAGCGATTGCGGCTGTGCCGCAAACGACCGGAGCCGGCTCGTCCGGCTCCTCGCCCGCCTCTCGAACGCGCACGGAGTCTCGGGGCACGAGGGCGAGATTCGCGCCATCGTCCGCGAGGAGCTCGCGGGCCACGTCGACGAGTGCTATGAGGATCGCATGGGGAACCTGATCGCGGTCAAGCGCGGCGACGACTTCAGGGTCATGCTCGCCTCGCACATGGACGAGATCGGGTTCATGGTCAAGTACGTCGAGAAGGAGGGCTTCCTCCGCTTCGCCCCGATCGGCGGCTGGTACGCGCCGATGCTGACGGGCCAGCGGGTCGTGCTCCACGGCACGAAGGGGCCGTTGCTCGGCGTGCTCGGCTCGAAGCCGCCGCACGTGATGGACGATGAGGAGCGGAAGAAGCTCCTGAAGATCGAGGAGATGTTCATCGACGTCGGGGCCGAGAACGCCGACGAGGCCCGCGCGCTCGGCATCGGGCCCGGGACGCCGGTCACGCTCGACCGCCAGTTCTGCTCCCTCTGCGGCGACCGCGTCTCGGGCAAAGCCTTCGACAACCGCGCCGGGGTTGCGCTCCTGGTCGAGGTGCTCCGGCAGGTCGAGTCGCCGTCCACGATCTACGGCGTCTTCACCGTCCAGGAGGAGGTCGGGCTCAAGGGGGCGAAGGTCTCGTCGTACGCGCTCGACCCCGACTGCGCGGTCGCGACCGACGTCACGATTCCCGGGGACCACCCCGGCGTCCAGCTCAAGGACGCACCCGTGGAGATGGGCAAGGGGCCGGTCGTCTCGATCGCGGACGCGAACGGGCGGGGGATCATCGCCCACCCGGCCATGCTCTCCTGGATCCGAGAGACGGCCGAGACGAACGGCATCCCGGTCCAGTTCGAGGTCGGGTCGGGCGGCACGACCGACGCCTCGTCGATCCACCTCTCGCGCGAGGGCGTCCCCTCGACCGTCCTCTCGACCCCGGCGCGGTATATCCACTCCCCGGTCGAGGTGATCGATCTCAAGGACCTTGAGGCCGGGATCCGCCTGCTCGTCACGGCGCTGAAGACCCGGCCCGACATCCCGCCCAGACGGCCCGGGGGATTGGCATAACAATCATACGCTGTCAGGGCGAGATCATGATCGACGCGCCCGCCCCGGCACCCGGGGCCCTCGGCGCCTCCTGGACCGCCATGCCCGACGCCTCTCCTCTCCCCGAGCCCGCCGCCCGCCGGGTTCTCGTAGCCATCCCGTGCTACAACGAGGGCCTGACGATCGGCTCGCTCGTGCTCAAGGCCCGGGCCCACGCGGACGAGGTGCTGGTCATCGACGACGGCTCGATTGACGACACGGCTGCGATCGCCCGGCTCTCGGGCGCGACCGTGCTCGTCCACGAGCGGCAGAAGGGGAAGGGAGCGGGCGTTCTCGACGCGATGGCGTACGCGCGGGAGCACGGTTACGCCGCGCTCGTTCTGCTCGACGGCGACGGCCAGCACAATCCCGACGAGGTCCCGGCCGTGGTGGCCCCGATCCTCGATGCCGGGGCCGACCTGGTGATCGGCTCGCGCTTCCTCGGCACGGACGCGGAGATCCCGGCCTATCGCCGCCTGGGCCAGCACGTGCTGAACATCTTCACGAACGCCTCGGCCGACTACTCCTCGACCGACTCGCAGTCGGGCTTCCGGGCGCTCTCGCGGCGAGCGCTCGATGCGGCCGAGACCTTCGTCTCGGACGGGTACAACGTCGAGTCGGACATGATCGCGTACCTTTCGGCGCGGAACCTGACGATCGCCGAGGTCCCGATCTCGGTCCGGTACGAGGTGCCGCACCGGCACAAGAAGAACCCGATCACGCACGGGTTCGGCGTGCTCTCGAACATCGCGGCCCTGATCGGCGCCCGGAGCCCCCTTCTCTTCTTCGGTGTCCCCGGCCTTGTCCTGATCGTGGTCGGGGCCGTAATCGATACCTGGGCGCTCGCCCGGTTCTCGGCCACGGCCCAGGTGCCGGTCCTCGGCGCGCTCGCGGGCGGCCTGATGACCGTGGCCGGCCTGTTGCTCGTCGGTGCGGCGATCGTGCTCAAGTCCGTGAGCATGCTGCTGCGTCACCGGCGATAAATGGGCTGGATAAGAAGCGCGGTGGCAACCGGCTCGCTTCCGCTCCGCTGCTCGCCGGCAACGGGGAGGGGGCGGCGCGAGCCCCCTCCCACCGCGCGCGGCGCGGCACCCTCCCCTGCGTCCGATGATGATTCTGCTGTAACCGTACACGTGGCGGGGCTGTGAGTGCCAGCCCGTCGGAAGTTAGTATGGTGGAATGAGATCGTCCCTCGTGGTCGTCATCGCCTCCGCCTGTCCCCGGACGATCGCGTGGCGCTGGATCTGCAGCGGGACGTGGATCCGGCAGAGACATCGCCTCGCGGGGGAGTGGGAGGCGCGAAGCGCCGAGGGAGGGGGCGGCGGAAGCCCCCTCCCGGATTTTCGGGTCGCTCGTCGTCGCGAGTGAGAAAAGTGTTCAGATCCCGCGCCAGAGCTCGAGCGCCCGGCTCTCGGGGAGCTCGACGTCGTCGCGGGTGATCGTGGCTTCGGCCGCGACGGGCCGGACCAGCCGCGCGCCGTCGAGGAGGCCGATCGGGACGTGGTCGGGGTGGTCGGCGATCTTCACGGCGACGCCCCGGACGTCGAACGAGCCCATGGGGTGGCGGAGGATCTCGCCCTCGGCGAGGTCCCGCTTGGCCACGCCGACTACCTGCACCGTCGGCGCGGTGCCGTTGTTCAGCAGCGGCGGCCGGCCCTCGAGCGCGCGGCGGATCGTCTTCGCGACCTCGAGGTGGCAGAGGTGGTAGTTCCGGAGCAGGGTATAGTACGGCCCCTCCCCCATCTTGTAGTACTGGAGATACGGCTGCGCCTCGTCCTCGTGCCGGGCCGTCAGGAAGACGCCGGCCGGCGCGCCAGGCACGCCGAGGAGGTAGTCGGAGAGGGGGGTCCCGAGCGCCTCGGCCGTCCGGGCGAGTTCGGCCCCGCCGGCCGCGACGCTCAGGGCCGTCGGACCGAGAAGGCCGTCCTTCGCGATCGCGGCCCCGAGGCCGTTCGCGACGAGCGCCTGCTCGATCTGGACCTTGGTCCCGTCCGTGAACGCGACGGTCTTGTCCAGGCTGATTCCCTGGATGCCGGACCAGTATCGCATATCCTCGAGGGTCGGGTGGTGGTTGAGGAAGCCCTTGAGGTTGCCGTAGACGAGCGGACGGAAACCCATGGCGAGCGCCTCCTCGGCGAGCGCCGCGAGGCATCCGGGCTGGTCGCCCTCGGCCTCGGAGAGGTACCCGCGCCGGGCGAAGTGCGAGCCGACCGTCACCTGGAGCTCGGCGTCCATGGTGACCACCGGGAGCGAGGCCGCGATCGCGGCCTCCACGGGCTCGACCGCGCGAAGCGGGTCGCCCGAGGCGACCACCACGAGGTCGCTCTCGGCAACCAGGTCATCGACCGAGTTCGTCATCAGCGCGGGTCTCGGGTAGTCCGTCCGCCGCCCGGGCTCCGAGTGCGTGAAGACCCGGACCACCTCGAGGTCATCGGTCCGGTCGAGGGCCATCAGGATCCCCTTCGCGATGTATCCGGTCCCGACGATCCCGATTCGAGCCATCTCAGAGCCCTCCCTGTTTGGCTCTGCGGTGCTGCTGGACCATGTTGCTGGCCCGGATCAGGGAGTCGAAGGTCCCGGCGTCGGACCAGAAGCCCGGCAGGACCGAGAACTGCATCTCGCCCATCCCGATGTACGCGTTGTTCACGTCCGTGATCTCGAGCTCGCCCCGGCCCGAGGGTTTCAGGGTCTTGATGATCTCGAAGACGCGGTTGTCGTAGAGGTAGCAGCCGGTCACGGCCAGGTTCGACTTCGGCCGCGCGGGCTTCTCCTCGATCCCGACCACGCGGTCGCCCGCGACCTCCGCGACGCCGAAGCGGTTCGCGTCCGGGACCTCCTTCAGGAAGATCTTTCCACCCGAGCGGAAGTCCTGGATGTCGTCCCTGAACGAGTCCTCGAAGATATTGTCGCCGAGGATCACCGCGACCGAGTCGTCCCCGGCCCAGCGGCGTGCCAGGCCGAGCGCCTCGGCGATCCCGCCGGCCGCGTCCTGGATCTCGTAGGTCAGGCGGACCCCGTAGTTCGAGCCCGAGCCGAGGAGCTCGAGGAAGTGGCCCGCGTGCCCCCGTCCCGAGACGACCATGATCTCCTGGCACCCGGCCTCGATCAGCTTCTCGAGGGGGTAGAAGATCATGGGCTTGTCGTAGACCGGGAGCAGGTGCTTGTTCGTGACCTTCGTCAGCGGCAGCAGGCGCGAGCCCGTTCCGCCGGCCAGGATGACGCCTTTCATCTGATCACGTTTCGTTTTCGGCACGTATATAGTCTGATAACGCCTCCCGCCAGTGCCGCATGGGCGGGAGTTTCGTGTTCAGCAGGGCCGCGCAGCGGGGCCGTGGCGCCCGCCGTCGACAGCGGTCGGCCGTCACTGCGGCCGCGTTCGGGATCAGTTCGCGTGCGAAGCCGTACCACGAGACCGTCCCCTCGTTCGTCAGGTGGTAGACGCCGACCGGCGCGCGGGCGACCCCGGGAAGGCG
>JADGNL010000101.1 GCA_017883495.1 Methanomicrobiales archaeon
GAAGAGGATCGTGGACCTCTCGGGGATGCACAAGGCCTTCTTCTCGAACTCGGGGGCCGAGGCGAACGAGGGCGCGATCAAGCTTGCGCGGCTCGCGACCGGGCGCGACTCCTTCGTCGCGTTCGAGCACGGCTTCCACGGACGGACCATGGCCTCGCTCGCGGTCACGCACAAGCCGGCGATCCGCGAGCCATTCAACCCGCTCGAGCCGGGGTGCGACTTCGTCCCGTATGGCGACCTCGAGGCCCTCAAGGGCGCGGTAACGAAGCAGACAGCCGGCGTCTTCGTCGAGCCGATCCAGGGCGAGGCCGGCGTGATAACGCCGCCCGATGAGTTCTTCCGGGGGGTCCGCGACCTCTGCGACGACAGGGGCGCCCTGATGATCGTCGACGAGGTCCAGACCGGGATGGGGCGCACGGGGAAGTGGCTCGGGATCCAGCACACCGGGGTCGAGCCCGACATCGTCACCCTCGCGAAAGGGATCGCGTCGGGCTTTCCCATGGGCGCGCTCGCCGCGCGCGAGGGGCTCGAGTTCACGCGGGGCCAGCACGGTTCGACCTTCGCGGGCGGCCCGCTCGCCTGCGCCGCGTCCCACGCGACGATCGACGTGATCGAGGAGGTGCTGCCGTCGGTCGCGGGCAAGGGCGAGCGGTTCAGGGCCGCGCTCGCGGAGTACGCGCCGCGCGTCCGCGGGCTGATGATCGGGATCACGCTCGGCGACGCTTGCGCCGCCGTCGCGAACGCCTGCGCCAATGCGGGCGTGCTCGTCAACTGCGCGGCCGACGGCAACCTCAGGCTCGTGCCGCCGCTCGTGATCACCGACGACGAGATCGACCGGGTGGCCGCGGTCCTGCATGAGGCCATCGGTTAGACCGTACCTCGCCGGGCCGGGGTACGTGTACGCGGAACGGCCCGAGGCGATCGCTGCCCGGTACGGGTTCGACCGCGTCGCCCGGCTCGGGTCGAACGAGAACCCGTTCGGCCCGTCGCCGAAGGCGCTCGAGGCTGCCTCGCGGGCGCTCGCCGACGCCCACCGCTATCCCGACGAGTCGATGGGCGCGCTTCGCGCCGCCCTCGCGGCCCGGTACGGCGACCGCGCCTACGCGGTCGGAAACGGCATGGACGGGATCATCGAGACCGTGCTCCGGATCTTCTGCGAATCGGGTGACCGGGTCGTCGTCTCGACCCCGACCTTCTCGTTCTACGGCCTCGCCGCACGAGGCCAGGGGGCCGGGATCGCGACCGTACGCCGGAACTCCGACTTCGGCGTCGACGTCGAGGGCTTCGTCGCGGCGTGTCGCGGCGCGAAGGTCGCGTTCCTCTGCACGCCGAACAACCCGACCGGGACCGCCACCCCGGTCGAGGACGTGCGGGCGATCGCCGAGTCCATCGGAGACTGCCTCCTCTTCCTCGACAACGCCTACGTCGACTTCTCGGACCGCGACTATCGGCCGCTCCTCGACTCCTGCGAGAACCTGGTGATCGGCCGGACCTTCTCCAAGCTCTACGGCCTCGCCGGCTTCCGGGTCGGGTACGCGATGCTCCCCGACTGGCTTCTCCCGGCGTACGCCCGCGCCGCGACCCCGTTCTGCGGCGTCTCCTCGGTCTCGGCCGCGGCGGCCCTGGGCGCGCTCGACGACTACGACCACCTGGAGCGGACGCGGACGCACGTCCTGGCATGGCGCGAACGGCTCGCGACGGAGTGCCCGTTCCCGAGCGCGCCCTCCGAGGCGAATTTCCTGATGGTCGACGGCGCGCCCCGCGGCCCCGACGAGGCCGTGGCCGCGCTCGCCCGCGCCGGGGTGCTGGTCCGCTCCTGCCGCTCCTTCCCGGACCTCGCGGACCACTACCTCCGCGTCTCGGTCGGGGCCGACTGGGAGAACGAGAGATTCTTAAACGCAGTGCGTGCACTCTCATCAGCATGATGGTCGGGATCGCCGGGACGCCGGGCACGGGAAAGACCGCGGTCGGGGACGTCCTGGCCCGGCGCGGGCGCCGGGTCGTCCGGGTCGCCGAGACGATCGCGCCGTTCGTCCTCGCCGAGGAGGACGGGGTCCGCGAGGTCGACGAGGAGGCCTGGGCCGCCGCGTTTGTTCCGGTCGACGGCTACGTCGAGGGCGGACTCGCCCAGTTTCTCCCCTGCGACCGCCTGGTGATCCTCCGCTGCCGCCCCGACGTGCTGCGCGAGCGGCTGGAGATGCGGGGATATGCGCCGGCGAAGGTCGCCGAGAACGTCGAGGCCGAGGCGCTCGACGTGGTCCTCTTCGAGGCGCTCGAGCTCCATCCGCCCGAGCATCTTCTCGAGCTCGAGACCACGGCGCGGTCCCCGAATGAGACTGCCGACCTGGTCGAGGCGTTCGCCGACGGACGGCTCCCCCCCTCGCACGGCATCTTCGACTTCTCCGGCTTCCTCGCGGGGCCGCCATGACCCTCGACGCGTTCCGGCCGCAGGTTGCGGGCGTGATCGACCTGCTCGTCCGGGCCGCGCTCGTGCTCCGCGTGACGCCGAACCTCCTCTCGGTGCTCTCGTTCTTTCTGGCACTCGCGGGCGGGCTCTTCTACGCGGCCGGCTCGATCCTCGGCGGACTCGTCTGCGTCGCCGCGAACGCGGTCTGCGACTCGGTCGACGGCGCGCTCGCGCGGGCCATGAACCAGCAGGGGCCGAAAGGCGACTTCCTCGACCATGCGATCGACCGGTACGCGGACATCTTCATCATCACCGGCATCTTCGCCGGCGGCTTCGCGTCCTGGCAGATCGGGGTCTTCGCGCTCACCGGCGTGCTGATGGCCTCGTACCTCGGCACCCAGGCCCAGGCCGTCGGCGTGGGCCGGTACTACGGGGGGCTCCTCGGGCGCGCGGATCGGCTCGTGCTGCTGATGGCCGCATCCGTCCTCGACCTCGCCGTGGGAACGCCCGTGCGGGGCATGCTGTTCCTCGGGTGGATGCTCGTCGTCTTCGGCCTGCTCGGCCACTTCACCGCGCTCCAGCGCTTCGTCTGGGTCTGGCGGCGGATGGGGTAGCGCGGCGCCGGCTAGAGACGGTCGAAGAGGAGCACGGCGTCGTCGAAGTCGATCCGGCCGTTGCCGTTGAAGTCGAAGGCGGCGACCGGCTCGTTCGCCGCGACCCAGCTCATCCGGCCGAAGAAGAGCACGACGTCGGCGAAATCCATCCGTCCGTTGCCGTTCGCATCCTCGTATCGACCGTCGCCGTCGAGGTCCCTCGGGGCGTCCGTTCCGCCCGGTATCGGCGCGATGGGCACGGGCACGGTGCCGATCCACGCCCGGACGCCGCGGTCGCTCTGCACGACGGCGCCGACCGTCACGTTCGTCGCGAGGCCGTCGTACGCGGCGCTGTTCGGCACCGTGCCGGGGCCGAGGGCGTCGCCCGGTCCGTAGAGGTCGTCGACGTGGTTGTACGCTCCGTATGGTGCGGTCGACGTCTCGATCTGCTCGGCGCCATCGGCCTCCATCAGCCGCAGGAGTTTGTGCGGGGTGTACGAGTTGTCGCAGGCGAACTGCCGCCCGAGGGGATCGAGCCGGGCATCGACGTGCCAGATCATGAGCGACGGCCCGAACGGTCGGTACGCCTGCGCGACCCGGTCGTACACGAAGGCCGGATCGTTTCCGACACCGCTGCGGCGGCATTCGACCAGGAAGAACTCGGTGTACGCGTCCAGGGTCGCGCCGGGCATCACGAGCACCGCCCCGCCCCCGTCGGTCGCGGGAGCGAGGTCGACCTGGCGCCCGTTTCCGTCGACGAGCGTCGGGACGATCCAGCCCAGAAGGTACTTCGAGAAGGCGTTGTGGTCTCCGAACTGGGCGTCCATCATGTCCCAGCCGCCCAGTCCCCCGCCCGGCCCGACTGAGGGCGCGTAGTCGTAGTAGTCGGGAAGGCCCAGGAGATGACCGGTCTCGTGGATGTCGGTCCTGGGCGCGTACGCGAACTCGCCGACGTCCGCATAGGGCGAAAAGACGTAGGGCCCGATCTCCAGGCCGTCGTACCGTGCCGGGTCGACATCCCAGTAGTGCCAGAGATAGACGTCCTGGCAGCTCCAGAAGAGGTCCCCCCACTCGTCGGGCGGCCCGGCGAACGTGAGGTAGACGGCGTCGACCACGCCGTTGCCGTCCGCGTCGCAGCTCGAGAAGTCGATCTCGCCGTCGAGGGCGGCGAGGGCCTCCCGGAGCAGGTCCGAGCGTGCGCAGACCTGGCCGATCGCCGGGCCGTAGACCGCGCCGTACTGCTCCTGGTACTGCACCGCGAGGTCCCGGTAGTACTGCCGGGTGTGGTTCGAGCGGAACCAGCCGTAGACCTGACCCTCGATCGCGAGCCGGCCGGCGGAGGAGCGCAGGTAGTAGGACCGGAGCGATTCGTACGGGGCCAGCGCGGGGTCTCCGGCCCCGAACATCTTGAGTGCGACGTCCGCCTGTCCGTCGCCGGCGGGCGCGGGGGCATCGGGGAAGTCCACCAGGATCGTGACCGCCCGGACCGTTCCGCTCGCGGGCATGCTGTTCCGCGCTGCCGGCGGCGGCGAGAGTCGTGTTCGGACCGCCCGCGCGATCTCGCTCTCATTCCGTCCCTGAACCCGGAGCGCCCGCGCCATCAGGTCGGCGTGGAGTCGGTACGCGAGGTCCGGTGCGGGGCGGAGGTGGTCCGTGTCCCAGTACGGGGCCGGAGACGGTTCCGCCGCGGTCGTATCGACCGGGAGGATGACGGCGGCCATGAGAAGGAAGAGGGCGATGATGGCGAACGAGGTCGCCGATGACCGCGGGGGAATTCCCATCGTCAAAGGGATAGGCGATCGAGATAAAGAAGGTGCCGGTCTGTGCCGGCTGGGGCCCACCGTTCCCGGTCCGTCTTATCGGGAGCGGCGACGATCTGCCAGGATGCCGAGCACGGCGAGCGCCGCTACCAGTCCGCCGACGGGCGCCGGCAGGGAGCGCGGCGGCGTGGGCGTTCCGTACGGCGTGATGTTCGCCGGCGTGGCCGTCTCGAGCGGCGTGAGCGTATCGAGCGGCGTCTGGTTCGCCGTCTCGTTCGCCGCCGTGCCGTTCACCTCGCCGAGCTCGGTCTCGCCGGTCTCGTTCACGGCCGTCCCGTTCTCCTCGACGGTCGCGTTCGTCTCGGGCGCCAGCGTTGCCAGCCCCTCCCGGAAGAGCTGGACGCCGTGGCCGGCGAGGTCGGGGACGTAGACCGTGCCCTGCGGATCGACCCAGATGCCGAACGGTCCCTCCTCGAACCGCCCGTCGCCGGACCCGCGGCTCCCGAAGGCCGCGAGGAACTCTCCGCTCGGATCGAACTTGACGATCCGGCCGTTACCCGAATCCGCGACGTAGACGTTGTCCGTCGCGTCGACGGCCAGGCCCTCGGGGCGTTCGAGCTGACCGTCGCCCGCTCCCTTCTCCCCGAATCGGAGGACGAACGTTCCGTTGCGATCATATTTCGTCACGCGGTCGAGGGCCTCGTCCAGGACAAGGAGGTTGCCGCCCGAGTCGAGTGCGAGCCCCCGGGGCCGGGAGAGGCCGCCGTCGCCGTCGCCGCCGAACCCGACCGTGCCGGTGACCGTGCCCTCATCGTCCACGATCAGGACCTCGGGCTGCTCCACGTCGGCCACATACGACTTGTCCTTCTTGACCACGACCACGTCGACCGGCCGCACGTACCGGTTCCCGGCCCAGGTCGCGATCACGTTGCAGCCCTGGGTGAAGGCCTGCACACGCCCGTTGCCCGTATCGGCGACGTAGAGCCGCCCGTCGGGGTCGAGCGAGACATCGGCCGGATCGGTGAAGAGGAGCTCGCCCGTACCCAGCGCCCCCCAGCGTCCGAGGTACGCCCCGGACGGGCTGTAGACCTGGACCTCGCCCTCCTCCCGGTCCACGATATAGACCTGTCCCGTCGCATCGCCGGTGATCCCGCCGGGCCGGGTGAGATAGCCCTTGTCGTGCTCGGCGTACGACCAGCGGCCGGCGAACCCGTACGACTCGGCGGCAGCGGCGGGGAGAGCGAGAAGCGGTACGAAGAGACAGAGGCAGAGACAGAGGTGAAGGAAGACCGAGCGCATCAGAGAATGTCTCCACGAGGGAGGCTTATAGGTTCTGGTGAGACCATGGCGGGGCGGGCGTCGGGGAGAGGGGGGCCTGGTGTATCGTGCGGAGCCCCGAAAGAGAGGGGCCGGACGTGCGCGCCGGGGGTCAGAGCCCGTTGAAGAGCGCGACCACGTCGGCGAAGTCGATCCGTCCGTTGCCGTTGAAGTCGAACGCGGAGATCGGTTCGTTGGCGGCAATCCAGGTCATCTGGTTGAAGAAGAGCACGACATCGGCAAAATCGGCCCGGCCGTTGCCGTTCACGTCGTCGTACACGCCGTCGGCGTCAAGATCGCCGGGCACCCCTCCCCCGGGGAGGGGGACGGGCGGCAGGCCCGCGACGGTGAATCCCCCGAGCAACGTCGCGTTCGCCCCCCCGGAGTTGGTCACGACCACGTCGCGGGGTCCGGGCTCCGCTCCGGACGGGAGCGCGAGCTGGCAGGCGATCCTGGTCGGCGAGATCACCTCGACCCCGGTGGCCGTGATCTCGGGTGCACCCGCCCGACGGAGCGCGACGGAGGCCCCGGCCCGGAACCCCGTCCCGGAGAGGTTGGTGACCGCGACCGTCGTCCCGGGCGCGCCCGTGTTCGGGGCGATCGACGTCACGCTGACGTTCGTCGCGCCGATCCCGAGGGCCTGGGCGAAAGCGAGGGCGTCCGCGCGCCCGCTTCCGAAGGAGGTGTCGGAGCCGGCGGGCCCGAGGTCGACAGCGGAGGAGAGGAGTGCCGAGCGCACCTCCGCGGCAGCCCTGCCGGGCGCGCCGCTCCAGAGGAGCGCCGAGACGGCAGCGACCGCCGGAGCCGACGCGCTCGTCCCGTAGAACCGGCCGCCGCTGCCGAGCCCCCCGGCTCCGGTGATCCGGACGCCGTCGATC
>JADGNL010000102.1 GCA_017883495.1 Methanomicrobiales archaeon
GAATAGCCGCCCTGGAGCGGGTATGCCGGGCATTTCGCAGTCGACCGAGTAATCGGAGGATATATCCGGGTGTACGCCCGGAATGCCCTGTATGACGGAACTGATGGGTAATGCGATCCTGGTCGCTGCCATCGCGGTCGCCCTGCTCGCGGCCGGCTGCACGACCGCGCCGGGCGCCAACAACACGACTCCGAACGCGACCGTCCCGGTCGAGGAGCCCCCCATCGTCGGGACCTGGCAGCTCACCTCGTTCCTCGGCGCGAACGGCGAGACCGTCCGCGCTGTCGCGGGCTCGGTCCCGCTCGTGACCTTCGATCGCGACGGCTCGGTCACGGGCACGGCCGGCTGCAACCACTTCACGGCGAACTACACGGTCCGCGGCACCCAGCTCTCGATCGGTCCCACCGTCTCGACCCTGATGGCCTGTCCGGCCCCGCCCGGCCTCATGGACCAGGAGCAGCGGGGCTTCGAACTCTTTCCGCTCACGGCCGGATACACGATCGTCGGAGATACCCTGACACTCCTCGACCTGACCGGCAACCGGATCATGACCTTCACCCGCGCTCCCGTGGCGGTCAACGCTCCGCTCGTCGGCCCGACATGGCGTCTTGCCGGGTTCGCGGACAACGGGACGGCCCGGTCCGCGCTCGCGAGCCCGAGCGCGACCCTGATCTTCTCGCCCGACGGCCGCCTCTCGGGCACCACAGGATGCAACGATATCGCGGGTCCGTATACGACGAACGCCAACGCGATCTCCATCGGATCGCTCGCGGTCACCGAACGGGCCTGCCTCGACCCGGGCGCGACGGCCCAGGAGCAGGAGATGCTCGCCGCACTCGGAGCGGCCGCCACCTACGAGATCCGGGGCGACCGGCTCACCATGACGGATAGCTCCAGCACCCGGACGGTCGAGTTCGTCCGGGTCGCCTGATCGTTATCCGCTGTCCACGATCCGGGCGTACGGGATGTTCCCGGCCCCGATCTCGGTCGTGAGCGGGATCCCGAGCTCGCGGCAGTACCCGGCCATGTTCATTCCCGAGAACGCGACGATCGAGAGCCGGAACGGGTCGGGCGGGGCGTTGAAGACCTCGAGGCCCATCGTCACCGGGAAGACGAACCCGGCGCGCTGCATGGCGCCGATGAGGTCCTTCACCTGCGCCTCGGCCGAGCCCGGGACCTGGCGAATGTTCGCGAGCCCGACGCCGGTCCCCGTCGAGATCATCGACCCGATCGAGGTCAGGCCCGACGAGATGAAGAGAGCGAGCGGATCGATGGTCGTCCCGCGGTACCCGATCAGGTCCGCGAACTCCGAGGCCGTTCCGTCGCGGACCCGGAGCGTGCCGCCGTACGCCACCCGGACGGGGATCCCGTGGTGCTGGAAGACACCGTCCATCGTGATGGAGCAGACCGTCATGATCCCGACCGAGCCCGACGGTACACGCGGATGGCGGTCCACGACCCGGTAGTGCGAGAAGAAGCCGCAGCCGGCCCCGATCACCGCGTCGAAGGCGGTCCGGACCTCGTCCAGCCGCTCCTCGGGTACGACCGTGAGGTTGTAGGCGACGTCTCCGGTCATGGTCCGGGGGTTGAACGTCGATCGGAACGCGAGCCGCTCCAGCTTCGAGATGATGAACCCCATCCGATCGTCGACGAGCGCCTTGTCCGTCTCGCTTCGCCCGCGCTCGGTCAGCACCCTCCCGTGGTTCCCGACCTTGTTGGTGAAGCCCATCTCGTCGAGGTACCGGAGATAGTACTGGACGGCCCGGTCGGAGAGGACGAACCCGCGCTCGGCCATCAGCTCCGAGAGCCGCTTCGCCCCAACCGGCTCCTGGTGCTCCTTGAGGATCCGGAGGATCTCGACGACCTTACGCTCGGTCCTGATCATTCCTTGCCCCGACGGCACCCTGACTCTCCTGGTACCGTCCGCGGTACGGCTGGTGGTTTGCCATTACTTCGGAAAAAACGATCTGGACGCAGCGATCGCCCGCCGCGAGCCGGACCTCCTCCGGCCCGAGGTTCGAGAGGGCCAGCGTCAGCTGCCCGTGAAAGCCGGGGTCGACGAATCCGCCGCCGAGCAGCACGCCCTGCCGGGCGAGCGAGGACCGGCACCGAAGCGTCGCGGCGAGCCCGACCGGGACCTCGACCCACTCCATGGACGGCACGAGGCGGCACTCCCCGCACGGGATCGACGCCTCCTCGCCGGCGCGAAGATCGTAGGACGCGACCTGGAGTGATTCCCCGGCGAACGGCCGGATGGTGAGGCGTTCGCCCGGTTCGAGCGTGCGGAGGCGGCGGGCGATCTCCTCCCCGGACAGAATCATAGCAAGATCAGGAGCTTCCGAACACTTAATAGTCATCGATGCGAAATCATCTGCCGGATCTATAGGGTAGAGGACATCCTCTTGGGCTTCGAACCCAAGGACCCGGGTTCGATTCCCGGTGGATCCGTGCGCCGTGCGAAATCGTTAAGACCCTCCATGTCGTTTGAATAATACAACATCTCCCGGAGGGCCCGGACTGGGACCGGGCGTGCGCGCGACCGCAAACCTCTTGTCGGTTGCGCCGGTTGTATCTGGCATCGGTGGTCGAACATAATGAGGCACAGCTCGATGAATACCGGCCCGCGACGGGCCCGGCCATGTTCTGTTCTCCGTTCTTCCCCGATACCGCCGGCGCATCCCCCAAGCAGGCGCCGCGCAGAGGGCGAGGATGGGTAAAGCATGCTGAATGAGCTGATTGATAAGCGAAAGACGATTCTGGCGGAGTCCGAGCAGCACAAGGAGCGGCGCAACGAGCTGAACGCGACCGCGAGCAAGTTCGCCCGCGAGCGCAACGCACTGAACGGAAAGACACGCGAGTTCGTCGAGGAGGCGCAGAAGAACAAGGAGCTGCGCGACCAGGCGAACAAGGACGTTCAGGCCCAGAAAGAGGAGCGCAACACCTTAAACGAGCAGGCGAACGTCCTCTTCGAGGAGATCGAGGGCTTCAAGAAGGAGCACGGCTCCCTCAAGAACCGCGGGATCAAGGAACTCCAGAAGCAGATCGAGCACATGGAGTTCCGGCAGCAGACCGAGGTCTTCTCGGTCGACAAGGAGCGCGAGCTGATCGAGAAGATCAAGGCGCTCCGGACCGAGATCCGCGACCAGGAGGCCGAGCTCGAGCAGAACAAGGAGATGCGGACCAAGCTCTCCGACGCCCGCGATCTGCGCCGGCAGGCCTCCGAGGTTCACGCGCGGGTCACCGAGCTCGCCGAGCTCGCCCAGCGCCACCACGACCTGATGGTCGAGAACTACCGGAGCGCCGACAAGTCCCGGGAGTCGGCCGACGACGCCCACAAGCAGTTCGTCGAGGCCCAGGAGGCCGCGGACGCCGAGCACAAGTCCTTCCTCGGGTGCCAGAAGGAACTCCGTGACTACGACAAGGTGATCGGCGGTCTCAGGAAGAAGACCCGGTCGACCAAGGTCACCAAGGAGCAGAAGGCGGTCCGGCAGGAAGCCGAGCGGATCTTCACCTCGTTCCGGAGCGGGGAGAAGCTCACGACCGACGACCTGCTCCTGCTCCAGCGGTCGAAAATGGTCTGATTTCCCCGTTTTTTTTAAATTCCCGCACGCCAGCAACCCTTTAATAGATCCCATGCAACACTCCTTGTGATGGCGGAGCGGCGTACCCTCGTACTCTCGGTGGACCGGGACGACGACCTCGGGTACAAGGCCGGCCTCGAGGGTCCCGTGGTCGGGCGGGACGCCTGCATCGCCGCCGCCAACGTTCTCGCCCTCGTCGACCCCGAGGACTCCGACGTCAACGCGATCTTCCAGGCGGTCAAGATCGCCGACGGGCTCGTCGCGAACTGCGAGGAGGTCGAGGTCGCGATCATCGCGGGGGACCACCTGCACATGATCGAGGGTGACCGCAAGATCGCTCGCGACCTCGAGCGCGTGATCGCCCGGACGGGCGCGACCGAGTGCATCCTGGTCACGGACGGGGCCGAGGACGACTTCGTCCTGCCGATCATCCAGTCGCGGATCGCGGTCTCGTCCGTGCGCCGTGTCGTCGTGACCCAGATGGTGAACCTCGAGGGGAC
>JADGNL010000001.1 GCA_017883495.1 Methanomicrobiales archaeon
AACCGACAGTCCCCTTCCGACGATCGCTGCGGTCACGACGAGGCCGACGGTTGCGACGGCTGCGCCGACGAGATCTGCTGTCACCCCGGGACCGTACTCGGCGGATCCGGATACGACGAGGCGCGTCGCCCCGGGATACCGGGTCGCTTCCGGCACACGGACGCCGGCAACCCCGACGACGGGTCCGGGCGTGGGCTCGATCGTCCGCGGCGTCACGCCGTCCCCGACCGATTCCGTCGCTCGCCCGAATCGGACGGGCGGCGATAAGAGATATGTCGGATATTTTTACCCGTATCTTTCGACTGTCGAAGAACATATCCGGTCGATTCTGGCATCGTCGCCCGGAAACGACTGGCAGGAGACGAGAAACGGTTCGGAAGAACTGAAGAGAACGACCGCGGAAGGCATATCGCAGATCCTTTCGTTACCGGTTTCACCAGACCTTTCCGACGTGAAGAACCAATCTCTCGGGATACTGGATCGTCTCGCATCGGGAAGCGACCGGTTTACCGCTGCGGCTGATGCGCACGCGCGGGGAGACGAGACCGCCGCGGGCTCCCTGATCGTCACCGGAGCGGGAGATCTCATCAAGGCGACGGGCGAGCTGGAACGCATCGGGGAGTATCTGCCGAAAGGTCTGGCCGTGCCGAATTAATTTCGCATCGATTCCCGCCTCAGCGACTTGGCGACGGCGGAGATAGAACAGCGGAAGAGATCGGGCGGCCGGTACCTGGTGTCGCCGCCCGTGATCGGGATGGGAGTGGAGGCGCCGGGTACGGATACCCGCTCGTTACCCGTCGGCCGGGGATACGATCGTCCCGTCTTTCAGGCGTATCGAGACGAGCAGGCCGAGAAGGGCGATGACGGCGCAGGCGACCAGCGAGAGCCGCAACCCGCGGAGCCGCGCCGCCTCGTTGATCGCGAGCAGTTCGTCGGCAGCCGGAGCCGACACGTTCGCGAGTACGGACGAGAGCTGCTCGTCGCTGACGAACTGCACGTTCTTTTCCACGGCGTTCTCGAGCGCGGGTTTGCTGTCCGCGGGAATGACCTGGCTTCCCTCGATCCCGCCGATCGCGCCCGCGAGCAGGCCTGCAATCAGCAGGGTCCCGAGAAACGCGGTTCCGAACGACGATCCGAGGTTCGAGGCCGTGCTCATCACGGCCGCCGTCTCCCCCGTCCTCTTCGGCACGACGCTCGAGAGGACCAGGTTCATCGTCTGGGAGGCGATAAGCCCGATTCCGAGCCCAACCACGGCGAGGCCGACCACGAACTCGACACCGACCGCGTCTGTCCGCATCGTCGCGGCGAGCACGAGCACCCCGATGGCTGTAATTGCCAGACCTGCCTGAATGATCCGTTTCGGCGGGAACGTGCCGGCGAGCCGCGACCCGCCCAGCGAGGCGATGAAGAGCGGTGCCGAGAGCGGGATGAAGAGGAACCCGGTCTCCATCGCCGAGAGGCCGAGCACCACCTGCAGGAAGAGGGCCATGACGAAGAGGAGGCCTCCCGTGACCGTGTTCTGGCAGAGCTGGACGAGGAGGCCGGCGCGGAGCTCGCGGTCCCCGAAAAGGTCGACGTGAACGAGCGGATCGCCGCCCCTCTTCACGACCCGCGCCTCCCAGGCGGCGAACCCGGCGAGGACGAGCAGCCCCGCGCCGATCATGAACGGTACGACCGAGAGGCCGAACGGCGCGATCGAGAGGCCGCCGAGCTCGAGGGGGTGCCGCGCGCTCCACCAGCCGTAGTCCGTCGAGAAGAGAACGCCGAGGACGACCAGGCCGAGTCCTGCCGCGGAGAGGACGGTGCCCGTGCGATCGAGGCGGGGTCGGGAGCCCTCCGCCGGAGCATCCGTGATCGCGCGGGAGAGCAGGAGCACGAGGAGCACGATCACGACCTCGCCCGCGAAGGCGAGTCGCCAGGTGTAAGTCGTGGTGAGCCAGCCGCCGATGATCGGGCCGAGCGCTACACCGACGGCAGCGATGCCGCCGATCGTACCGTACGCGCGGGCGCGCTCCCGACCCTCGAAGTTCGACTGGATGAGTGTCTGCAGCGCCGGCATCACGAGCGTGGCCCCGAGCCCCTCGATAACGGACCATCCGAGAATAAGGACACCGAGATTCGGTGCGACGGCCGTCAGGAGCGCGCCGGCTGCAAAGACGATCAGGCCCAGGCGGAAGGTTCGCCGCCGACCCCGGATGTCGCCGATCTTGCCGCCGGTGATCATCATGGTCGCCATCACGAGGGTATAGAGGGTGATTGCGAACTGGACCCCGACCACGTTGGTATGGAGATCGACGATCAGGTTCGAGATAGAGACGTTCATGATCGTGGTGTCGATCACGATCACGAACATCGCGAGCGCGAGCGCGGGCAGGACGGTTCCTCGTGCCAAGTCAATCCCCGTCTCTCATGTCGGAGTGAAGAAGTATCAAATCGATGGTAAAAGCCGCTCCATTCGAGCGAACGTCGTCGTCGCGTGCGGTCACCCGGCGGGGGCGAAGCGAAACCCGGGCTGAACAACCGGGCCCGACGCGTCGCACGGCCTCGAACGATGCCGGGGAGCGATCGGCCGCGTACCCGTTCACGACGCGCCGGGGACACAGGCTCTCGATGGAGACGGCGCTGAAGCCATTCGTCTCCATCATTATTTCATTCCGGAACCCTTTTCGTCCGGGACCGCCCACGGTTCCGCGATCGCCCATGTTCGAACGCGCAGCCGCGCTGCTGCTGCTTCTCGCTATCACCCTGCCGGCGTCCGGCACCGGCGCGCACCTCGAGCCCGGCACGCTCGTCGCGGACGGCGGGCCCGACCAGGCCGTCCTGACCCTCCTCTACGTCCAGAGCGGGTTCAAAGAGTCCCAGGCCGTCTACATGGTCCGGCCGGTCGCCCGCTGCCGCGACCCTTCCGGCCCGGGCTGGTACGCACCCGCGTCGGTCCACGAGCTCCGGTCCGCGCCGGAGCTCGAGGGACGGCAGCGGCTCGGCACGCTCGACCCGGCCGCCCTCCCGACGGCCTGCGCGAACCCTGTCCCGTCGCCGCTGTCGCCGGCCCGCGACAAGGCCTGGGATCGGTTCGTCGACGGGACACTCGACCCGTTCGGGCCGGTGACCTTCCCGTCCTTCGGTTTGCCGCCGGCGACCCGGGCCACGGACGGCGGCTCCACCGGCGACGGGGTCGACCTGCTCGTCAATGCGTCGTTCAGGCCTCCCATCGCGGGGAGGTGATTTCGCCCGCCGGCCGTACGAACGCGTATGTGTAACGGAGATCAAATACCACCGCGGGAAACAGCATGCCGGAGAGTACAGAGGGGAAGACGCCGGGAATCCGGATCACCAGGAACGGCCCCTATATCGTGACGGGGGGCGTTCCGCTCGCGAGGCAGCGGATCGTCTGCGATGCGGAGGGCGAGAGGGTCGGGTGGCGCGAGGGGGAGTCCTATCCCGTGGGAGAGACGTACGCCCTCTGCCGGTGCGGGCACACCGGCACGCCCCCGTTCTGCGACGGCACCCACGCGAAGATCGGGTTCGACGGGCCCGAGACGGCGAGCCGGGTCCCGTACCTCGAGCGGGCCGACTGGATCGAAGGGGGCGACATCCGGCTGAGCGACGCCCCGGGGTTCTGCTCTCACGCCCGCTTCTGCGTTCGCGGCGACGGGATCTGGGACCTTGTCGAGCGATCGGACGACCCCGAGGCGCGGAAAACGGCGCTCGAGATGGCCGCGAACTGCAACTCGGGCCGACTCGTCGTCTGGGACCGGTCGACGGGCGAGCCGATCGAGCCGGCCTTCGAGCCGTCGATCGGGGTCGTCGATGAGCCCGACGGCAGGCCCGGCCCGCTCTGGGTCCGCGGCGGCATCCCCGTGATCTCCGCGGACGGGACGGCCTACGAGGTCCGGAACCGGATGGCCCTCTGCCGCTGCGGCAGATCCGGGAACAGGCCCTTCTGCGACGGGGCCCACCGCGAGCTCTGAGGATCGGGCAGCAGTCGAAGCGTCCGTCCGACCGCAGCAGGGGTCAGGGCCGGGTCATCGGCGAAGGGAGCTCCGCGCCGGTCCCGTCGGCGAGGGCCGCGAGCCTCCGAAGGATCGCCTGGATCTCACCCTCGCGGAGCATGCCCGCGAGGTGCCCCTCGCAGACCACGTTCTTCCGGATGTGGAACGTCAGCAGCCGCCGGAGCACGCCGCAGTCCGCGGTCTCGAGCAGGCCCGGGTCGCGGTAGTACCGGAACGCCTCCGG
Source organism: Methanomicrobiales archaeon (assembly GCA_017883495.1). Taxonomy (GTDB): domain Archaea; phylum Halobacteriota; class Methanomicrobia; order Methanomicrobiales; family Methanospirillaceae; genus UBA288. The sequence continues at coordinate 4,237 of JADGNL010000001.1, forward strand.
CTCCCAGCGGGACCAGTCGAACTGGACGATGAAGCCCGCGCGGTAGAGCGTCCGCTCGAACTCGTAGACCTCGTCCGTATACTGCTCGAGGGTCCATCCCTCCTCCTCGGCCACGACCACCTCGGGCAGGAATCGCGGGTCCTCGAAGATCGGGAGAAACGCGAGCACGGCCTCGACGCCCGCGAGGGACGGACGAACGGCTTCGTCGGCCCCGATGATCATCGCCGCTTCTCCATCGAAGAGGCATGGCCCCGTCGACGCATAAAGCCTGCGGGTCGCGGCAGGGATCGGACACCTCACGGGTGCGAAAACCGGGGCCTCACGGCGCATGTCCCCTTCCCGCCGGAGTCACCCCGGTTCGGCCGGCCGTCTCCCGGACGCTCGGCACGAGAGTCCTTTCCCGACCACCGGCTTGGGCAGAAACAACATGATCAATCATGCAAGTATTTATGCTCTTTCACGGCGAGTAAGCCGCATCCCCCGCCTGATAGCCATGATGCCCCCCAGCCGCGAGCTGATCCAGGAGATGCAGTGCGCCGTCCTCCGGCGATGCGCGGAGCGCATCGAGAGGACCGGGCGGACCAGTGTCGGCCATTACCGCGAGGCGGGCCGAAAGGAGGCGGATCGAGGGGTCACCGGGGGCATACGATCCAGGCACGGGTTGTGATCGGAATGCTGGAGGAGAAGACCCTGCTGGAGCAGGTGCGCGAGAAGGAGGTCGAGCTGGCCGCAGCATACGCTCGCGCCTGCGCTGATGCCGACGCCATGAAGGAGGCGGGGGCACGTGAGGCCCGGGAAGAGATCGAACGGGCCGGGAGAGAGGGGCGCCAGGCCGCCGAAGCCCTCTACGAGGGGGCGATGGACGCCCTTGAGCGCGAGATCGAGCAGGTGCGCCTGGACGCCCGCGAGCGGGAGGCCGCGCTGCGTTCGGCCGGGGAGACGCACGTCTCCGACGTGGCGGCCGACCTGGTCGGGTTCGTCGCACCGACATCGGAATGAGCTGGTCCCATGCTTCAGAAGATGAGCAGCATCCTGGTAGTCGGCCCGCGATCCGAGGCCGGAGAGATCGTCGACACGCTCTACCAGGAGGGCACCGTCCACCTCGTCGACCTGACGCCGGGCGGTCTGCCCGGCCCGGGGGAGCTGAGACGGATCGACGGGGCGTCGGTCATCGATGTCGACCAGCTGCTACTGAAGGTGAACGGGCTCCTGAAGCTGCTCCCGAAGGGGCGGGATGTAGCCGAGAGCGCCGGGAGTGTCGGAGAGGGCTTCCGGGGGCTCCCGCGCGAGGAGACGCTCGAGGCGATCCGCACCCGGCTCGAGGGGCTCGACGCGACGACCGTCGGGATGTCGAACCGGAAGGCCGAGATGGAGTTGGAGGCGACGACCCTCGAGCGGTATGCCCGGATCCTCCGCCGCCTCCAGCCGATCGAGGACGCGATCCCGGAACTCGAAGGCTTCGAGATGACTGTGCTCCTGCTCCAGAAGGAGTACGCCCATGTGCTCGACCAGATCGTGCCGATACTGCGCGATCTAACGCACAACCAGTTCGAGTACATCTCCGCGGAGCTCGACGAGTCGACCATCGCCGTGATCACCATCTTCAACAAGTGGTACTCGCGCGAGGTACACACCTTCCTCTTCTCGCAGAACGTCAACGAGGTCCGCATCCCCCCGGACTACTCGAACATGCCCATCGACGAGGCGCTCGGGGCCATCGAGCAGCGGCGGGAGGCGGCGCGCCGGGAGATCCGGCGGATCGATGAGGAGCTCGCCGCCCTCTCGGCCCGATGGCGCCAGGAGCTGCTGAACATGCGCCGCGCCCTGGACGAGCAGCGGGACGAACTCGCGGTCCTCTCCAGGTTCGCCCATACCGACTACACCTTCGTGGTCAAGGGGTGGATCCCGCGGCGGTCGATCACGAGCGCCCGGAAGCGCCTCGATGCCGCCTTCGGAGGGAGGGTGGTGCTCACCGAGGAGCCCGCCACGTCCGAAGAGCTGGCTGAGGCGCCCATCTCCTTCGCCAACCCGTTCTGGGTGAGGCCGTTCGAGTTCTTCACCCGCCTGATGGGATCCCCGAAGTACCGGGAGGTCGATCCCATCCCGTTCATGGCCGTCTTCTTCCCGCTATTCTTTGGCCTGATCGTCGCGGACGTCGGGTACGGCCTCTGCATTCTCGCCATCGCGCTCTTCCTCCGGTGGCGGTACCCCGACCCGGACTGGCTCCGC
>JADGNL010000103.1 GCA_017883495.1 Methanomicrobiales archaeon
ACGACGTGGTAGATCACCGTGCCCGAGGTCGGCGGCTGATCGACGCCCCGGAGCAGGTGCATCAACACGGTCTTGCCCGCCCCCGAACGGCCGATGATCCCTACGATCTCGCCCTCGCCGATCTCGAGCGAGATGTTCGAGAGCGCCCGCTTTCCGTTGAACTCCATGCAGACGCCATCGAGCGTGATCAGCGGCAGGGCCGACCGGCCGTTCATCGCGCTCGACGAGGCCTCACCCGCATTCGCACGCCGCACGGCTCCGGTGCCCCCTCCCGGAGCGACGCTCACCGATCCCTCTCCGTCACCCATGATGGCTCCTCCGCGGCCGGCGCATCCGGCCCGGGAATAAGTACACTTATGGGCGAAAATACTTAAAAGTGGGGGAGTCAGCGGCCCTGAAGCGGCAGATACGGACAGTCCCCCGCCTGCGGACACGGCTCCCGGGTCCGCCGCGGGCAGGTGCCGGCCTGCGGGCATGGGCACTCGGCCATCGCGATCACCTTGCCATGCACAAGAGCGTCCGCGACCTTCCGGCGGGCCTCGTGGAGGTCGCGCCAGAGGGTCTTTCGCGATATGCCCAGCACCACCGCGGCCTCCTCCTGCTGGAGCCCCTCGAGATCGACCAGGCGGAGAGATTCGAGCTCGCCCGGCAGCAGGGCGACCCGCTCTGCGGTCTCCGCGGGCTTGCACTGCGGGGCGAAGCACCGGAGCGGCAGGTCGTTCGCGATCTGCCGCCGCATCCGCGGGCGCCCGCGGGAGCGGCAGCAGGCCCCGTCCCCTTCGGTACCCTCTGCAGCCTCCATCCATGAGGTAGAGGGAGTGCTGGCCTAGTAAGGCTTCTGACGGCGATCCGCGGCCCGGTCCGAACGTCGGAGGCATCGGCAGATCCCTCCGTGAAATTCTTTTTTTATCATTGCCATCCATCCATCAGTAATGGCGGCCGTGATCGAGACCCGTGATCTTACAAAGCACTACGGCGAGACCGTGGCCGTGAACAATGTCTCGCTCGAGGTACCCGCGGGCGCGCTCTACGGGCTCCTCGGCCCGAACGGCTCGGGCAAGTCGACGACGATCCGGATGCTCTCCGGCCAGACCCGGCCCACGGCCGGGACCGCGTCCGTGCTCGGCATCGACGTCGCGACGGACCCGGTCGGCGTCCGCCGCCGGATCGGGATCATCCCGGAGCAGGAGACCCCGCCCTCGTTCCTGACGGCCGCGGAGTACCTGCGGTTCGTCGGCTCGGTCCGGGCACTCGAAGGGACGGACGAGGCCGCGGACTGGTGGTTCGAGTTCCTGGACTTCGGCGACAAGCGCGACGTCCTCTGCAAGGACCTCTCGCGCGGCACGCGGCAGAAGCTGATGTTCGCGCAGGCCTTCCTCCATCGCCCCGAGCTCGCCCTGATCGACGAACCCCTGGTCAACTTCGACCCGATCGTCCAGCACCAGGTCAAGGAGTTCCTGGTCGACTACGTCCGGCAGGGAAACACGATCTTCCTCTCGACCCACATCCTCGAGGTGGCCGAGGAGATCTGCACGGGCTACGCGATCCTCCACCGGGGCCGCCTGCTCCACACGGGCACGCCCGACGAGCTCCGCGAGACGGGCCGCCACCTGCCCGAGGTCTTCCTCGCCCTGGTCGGCCGGGACCCCGCCCATGCCTGACCTCTTCGTGGCGATGTTCAGGGAGGAGTGGCGGGTCCATTCCGAACTCTTCGGCTCGGTCGGGTTCGCGCTCTTCCCGGTTCTCGTCGGCGCGATGGCGTGCATGGGCACGGTCCTCGTCCCGATCGTGAACGCGGCACTGCCGGCCGGCGACCTCGCGACCATCGTCCACCTCCTCTTCCTCCTCGTCGGGGTCATGGTCGGGGGGTTCGGCCTCGTCGGGAACGAGGTCATGAACCGCCGCTTCGGCCAGGCCTCGTTCGTTGCGTACGCGGCACGGACCCTGCCCCTCTCCGAGCGCCGGATCTTCGCGGCGTTCGTCGCGAAGGACACGGTCTACTACCTCCTGCTCTGGATCCTCCCGGTCATCGCGGGTGTGGCGCTCGCATCGCCGTTTGCCGGGCTCGCCCCCGCGACCGTGCTCCGGCTCGCCCTGACCCTGCTCCTCGCGTTCCTCTCCGGCCTGGCCGGCCTCTTCCTGATCACCACGGTCTGGGGCCGATCGAAGCTCGCGTTCGCCGTGCTCGCGGGAACCCTCGTCGCCGGGAGCGGGGCGATCGTCCTCGCCACCGGCGCGCTCCCGCCGTTCCCGCCGCTCGAGCTCTACCGCTCGTTCTCGTGGCCCCTCCTCGCCGCGACTCTCGCCGCGATCGGGGCGGCGCTCGCGGTCTCGCTCCTGCTCTTTCACCCGGTCTCGAGCGGGAGCGAGCGGCGTCACCCGGACCGGTTCTCCGGCCTTGCCCGCCGTCTCGGCCGATTGCCCTACCCGGCGCTCGCGGCCAAGGACCTGCTCGACCTCTGGCGGAGCGGCGGCGGCGTCGCGCAGGTCCTCTTCGCACTCCTCCTCCCGCTCGGCCTCTGCTGGTTCCTGATCTCGCTCCTGGCCCGGGTCCTGCCGACAAACGGCGTGCTTCTGCTCTTTTCAGTGCTCGCGGGCGTGCTCGGCTCGACCGTCTACACCTGGCTGACCGCGTTCGACACGTTCGGCCCGTACGGCTGTCTGCCGGTCGGCGTCGGGACGCTGATCCGGTCCAAGCTGACTTCATTCGGCCTCCTCCAGGTCGTGCCGGCCGCCGTCGTCGCCGTCGCCGCCCTCGCGACAGGGAGCGGGGCAGTCGCCCTGCCCGCCGTCGCGCTCGCGCTCGGGCTCTCGGCCTGGGCGGTCGCAGTCACGGTCTACCTCGCCGGGCTCTCGCCGAACGTGCTGGTCTACGACCCGAAGGTCCTCGCGGTATATCTCGGCGGCGTCGGCCTGCCCGTCATCGCGCTCGTGGCGCTCGCATTCGCCTCTCCCTGGCTCGGGTTCGCGGCCCTGCTCCTCCTCGTGCCCGCCGCGCTCCTCGTCTCCGCCGGCGTCCGCCGATGGGAGGCCGCGGACGGCGCGTTCTTCTGAGGAGTTCGCGTCGAGCCGCCGGTCATAGCGAGCCGCGGGGCTCCTGAGCCGGAATGTGAAAAAGAGAAAGTCGGAAAACGGGGGTTATGGAAAGGTCTGTGGGGCCGGACTTCAGAAGTCCATGCCACCCATACCGCCCATTCCACCCATGCCGCCGGGCATTCCGCCCATGCCGCCGCCCATCTCGCCGCCCGGGGGGGCTGCCGACTTGGACGCGGCGATGACGTCGTCGATCCGGAGGATCATGACGGCTGCCTCAGCCGCGGACGAGATGGCCTGGGTCTTGACGCGCAGGGGCTCGATCACGCCGGCCGCCTGCATGTCGCCGGGGTGACCCGCGAAGACGTCGAGGCCCGCGGTCTTGCCGCCCTTCTCGTGGGCCGCGCGGAGCTCGACAAGCATGTCGATCGGGTCGAGGCCCGCGTTCTCGGCGAGCGTGCGGGGGATGATCTCGAGGGCCGAGGCGAATGCCTCGATCGCGAGCTGGGCCCGGCCGCCGACCGTTGCGGCGTAGTCCTTGAGCCTGAGCGAGAGCTCGATCTCGGGCGAGCCGCCGCCCGCGACGAACTTGCCGTCCTCGATGACGACCGAGACGACCCGGATCGCGTCCTCGAGCGCACGGTTCAGCTCGTCGACCACGTGCTCGGTGCCGCCGCGCACGAGGATCGTGACCGCCTTCGGGTTCTTGCAGCCCGTGACGTAGGTCATCTCCTCGCCGGCGAGCTTCTTCTCCTCGACGGAGCCCGCGAAGCCGAGCTCCTCGGACGTGATCGCGTCGATCGACGAGACGAGCGAGGCGCCGGTGGCCCGGGCGAGCTTCTCCATGTCCGACTTCTTGACACGGCGCAGGGCGAAGACGCCGGCCTTCGCGAGGTAGTGCTGGGCGATGTCGTCGATCCCCTTCTGGCAGAAGAGGACGGTCGCGCCCGAGGCGACGATCTTCTCGACGATCGAGCGGATCATCCGCTCCTCTTCGTCGAGGAATGCCTGGAGCTGGTCGGGGCTCGTGATGTTGATCTCGGCGTCGACCTCGGTCTTCTTGAACTCGACCGGGGCGTTGAGCAGGAGGATCTTCGCGTCCGTGACCTTCTTGGGCATGGCCGGGTGGACCCGCTCCTTGTCGATCAGCACGCCCTCGATGATCTCGGAGTCGTGGATCGAGCCGCCGACCTTCTTCTCGACCTTGATGTTGTCCTTGTCGACCGAGCCGTCGTCCTCGGCGACCATGCTGACCGCCTTCACGACGAGCTCGGTCAGCTTGTCCTTGGAGGCCTCGGCACCCTTGCCGGTCATCGCGGTCTCGGCGATCTTCTTGAGGAGGGCGAAATCGCCCTTCGTGATCGGGATCGCGATCTCCTGGAGAATCGCCTGGGCCTTCTCGGCCGCGAGCCGGTACCCGGCCGCGATCACCGTGGGGTGGACGTCCTGGTCGAGGAGATCCTCGGCGCGCTTCAGGAGTTCGCCCGCGATCACGACGGCCGTGGTGGTGCCGTCGCCGACCTCGTCGTCCTGGGTCTTGGCGACCTCGACCATCATCTTCGCGGCCGGGTGCTCGATGTCCATCTCCTTGAGGATCGTGACGCCGTCGTTCGTGATAACGACGTCGCCGATCGTGTCGACGAGCATCTTGTCCATGCCCTTCGGGCCGAGCGTGGTCCTGACTGCGTTCGCGACGGCCTTTGCCGCCGCGATGTTGTTGCCCTGCGCGTCCCGTCCGCGGGTACGCGAGGATCCTTCCCTGAGGATGAAGATCGGCTGTCCGGTAAGCTGTTGCGACAAGAGTATCACCTGATGTGTCGATAATTTTGGTTTGTGGTTCTATATATAAATTGTCACAACCGACTCTGATGCTTCGAGGGTTGATCTACCGGGCCGTCGGCTGGTGATGCATGACGGTGGGGGAGCGCAGCAATGAGAGAACTCTTTTGAATCGGTCTGTTGCCTCTGAAAATAAACGCGTTGGACAGGAATCGGATCGACCTTGCGCCACAGATCAATGCACCGTCGAAATCTCCTGACAATGAATCGATCGTTCCGATCCTTCACGATATGGATAAATATAAAGAATACTGTGATTCGCCCATGAAAATCAAACTGACAAGTGTCTTTGTAGACGACCAGGGTAAGGCTCTCACGTTTTATACGGAGGTCCTGGGCTTCGTTAAGAGATCGGATATTACGGCAGGGAACTACAGATGGTTGACGGTTGTTTCGCCTGAAGAGCAGGACGGCACTCAGTTGCTCCTTGAGCCCAACGAAAATCCCGCAGCAAAAACCTACCAGAGAGCGATCTTCGAGCAGGGTATTCCCGCTGCGATGTTCTTCGTTGACGACATTCAGAAGGAGTATCTGAGACTCAAAAGCCTTGGAGTAAAATTAACGATGGAGCCGACAAAAACACCCGGCTCGACCATTGCCGTCTTCGACGATACATGCGGAAACCTGATTCAGATAACCCAGATGGACTAGCCCGTTAAGAAACCGTCAGGCCCCGATCAGGTCGAGGAGTTCGTGCCCGTCCTCGAGCTGCCCGAGCGCCTCGGAGCCGATCAGGAGGGTCCGCCCGATCCGCTTCTGCCGCACCTCCTCGATCGTGACGCAGACCGCGTACGTGCGCGTGATCTCGGAGAGGTTGCCGATCAGGCCCGCGCGCTTCGTCACCGTCTGGGTCGAGCCGCATCCGGCAAGGATCGTCTGCTGCTCGTAGTGGGCCATCGCCTGGAACGGGGCGCGCCGGAGGAGGTGGAGCTCGAGGCCGAGCCGCTGGAGCGCGGAGAGCGCCGCGACCTCGGGCCCGGGCGCTGCGGGGGCCGACTCCTGCTCGAAGTGCGAGGCGTAGCGGAGGATGTCGATGGACTCGATCACCTCGGCGTCGAAGAACTCCTCGAGCTTGACGGCCATCTCGAGCGTGGTGCCCATGCCGGCCTCGTACTTGCTGATCGTCCGCCGCGAGACGCCGAGCGCGTGCCCGAGGTCGCCGAGCGAGAGGTTCCGGCACTCGCGGAGCGCGCGGAGCACATCGCCGTCGATGTTCACGTACAGGCCGCCGGGCGAGGCGTAGACGAGCGGCGGCACGTTCTCGACGAAGTAGTCGTAGAGGGTCTCGGGGTGGACGGCCGCGATCCCGTAGCGGAGGTAGACCGCTCCGCGCTCGAGCTCGGCGTCGCGCCCGCGTTCGCCGACGATCAGGGGGAGGCCCCCGAGGTGGGTCGCGACGAGGTCGAGGTCCCTGGCGATCTCCTCGGAGACGTTGTCGATCGGGCTCGCGACCTTGATGATCAGGAGCACGTCCGTGCGCTTGGCTACGAGATCGAAGGAGCGCGGGCGGAGGTTGCACCGCTCCGAGCAGGCGAAGCCTGCCATCAGGAGCACGCTTACCGCTTTGTTTACGAGCCGATCTTGGACCATCGGGCTTAATGAGACGTATCGCCCACGGAAGGTATAATCATGGCGATCGGGTGCCTCCGGATCGGACTCGACGATACGGACGCGCCGGGCGGCCTCTGCACGACCTGGCTCGGGGCCGTGCTGGCCTCCCGGCTCGAGACGGCCGGCGTGCCGGTCCGCGAACGCCGGCTGGTCCGGCTCAACCCGAACGCGCCGTTTCGCACGAGGGGCAACGCGGCGATCGCGGTTCTGGCCGAGGGCGACCCGGCGCTCGCGTTCGAGCTGGCCTGCGCCGCCGTCGAGGAGTTCGCCCCGCTCGACGCGCCGATGACGAACCCGGGGGTCGTGGTCGCGGACCGGCCTTTGCCGGTTGCGTGCTACCGCTCCGCCGTGACCGACCTCTGCACGGTCGGCGATACCGTCGATACCCTCGACGCGGCCGGGGCGCGGTACCGGGGGTACGGCAACGGCCGCGGCCTGATCGGAGCCGCGGCGGCGGTCGCGGCCGAGTTTCCGGACCGGACCTACGAGCTCCTCGCGTACCGCGAACCCTCCCGGTGGGGCCGGCCGCGCGAGGTGAACGCGGACTCGCTCTTCCGGGCCGAGGCCGCGACCTTCCCGCAGACCTGGGACTCGGTGGACCGCGAGAACGACGCCGTCGTCTGCGTCCCCCACACACCCGACCCGGTCCTCTTCGGGATCCGCGGCGAGAGTCCGGAGTGGGTCGAACAGGCGCGCTCGCTCGTCCTCTCCGAGCCGGCCGCGTTCGAGACCTGCTGGACAACGAACCAGGGGACCGACGCCCACCTCGTCGCCGGCCTGTGCGGGGCCCTCCGGGAGGGGCGGTCGTACGCGGTCGAGGGCACGATCGCGGACCGGCCGACGACGGGTCCGGGCGGGCACGTGACCGTCTCTCTCGCGGAAGGGGACGAACGCCTCCGGTGCATGGCCTACGAACCGACCAAGGGCTTCCGCACTGTCGTCCGGGCGCTGCGGCCCGGCGATCGGGTCGTCGTCTGCGGCTCGTACCGGCACGGCTCCCTCAACCTCGAGAAGTTCGCGGTCCTCGAGCTCGCTGCCTGCGCGACTATCCGGCCGCCGCCCTGCCCTGCCTGCGGCCGTCGGACCACCTCGGCGGGGCGGGACCGGGGCTGGAAGTGCCGCGCGTGCGGGGGAAAAGTGCGCGAGCCCGAGGTCGTGGTCGAGGAGCGAACGATCGCGCCGGGCTGGTACGAGGTCCCGCCGATCGCCCGCCGCCACCTCGCGCGCCCGCTCTGCCGGGGTCCGCCGGAGCTGCCGATCGGTCTCGATCGGGGAAACGGATAGAAACCGGCAACGTCAACCACAGCGCATGCACCGGGAATGCGAAGGGAGACCGCTCCCGTACCGGCCGTGGGGCGCGACCATGCATCGGCCGGGGGGAGCATGACCGATCGGCGGGGGTGCCGTGCCCGGCCCGAACCCGTCCTCGCGGTCGAGGCGTTCCTCGGCGGGCACCCGGGCGCGTACCGGCCGGACGAGCTCGCGGCGGCTCTCCCGGGCGGCCTCGAGCCGTCGGCCGTCGCGGAGGTCGTCGCCTACCTGCTCGCGGCCGGGCGGGCCGCCCTCGACGAGGAGGGGTACCTTGTCCCTCCGGCGTGAGCAAATGGAGGCCGCGGTATCGTTCCCGGACTCGCAGGTTGCCATGACGATCCGTTATCATGGATGAGTGACAATGATCATCCCGATGGAGTGCGGTGAACCCGTCCGGCAGGTCGAGGTCCGTCCCGGCATGACCGCCGGGGCGCTCGTGGACGCGCTCGGCCGGGCCGGCGCCTACAACGGCGGTGCGCTCGCCCGGGCCGTCGATCTCTGGGAGCGGATGCTTACCGACCCGGAGGCGGTCCGGTTCTTCGGCCTCGCCGGCGCGATGGTCCCGGCCGGCATGGGCGGGATCGTCGCGGACCTCCTCGAGCGCGGCCACATCGACGTGCTCGTCTCGACCGGCGCGAACCTGACCCACGACGTGATCGAGGCGATCGGGTGCGCCCACTACCGCGGCACGGCCGACTGCTCCGACGTCGCGCTCCGCCACGACGAGATCAACCGGATCTACGACGTCTTCCTCCCGAACGCCGCGTTCGTCCGGTTCGAGGAGTTCATGCAGGAGGCCTTCGCCGCGCTCCCCGAGGGGTCCGTCCTCTCGATCCAGGAGCTGCTCGCCCACCTCGGCTCGCGCCTCGAGACCGGGATCCTGGCGACCGCAGCGCGAAAGGGGGTGCCCGTGTACTGCCCCGCGATCCAGGACTCCATGATCGGCCTCCAGTACTGGCTCTTCGCGCAGACCCACCGGGTGACGATCGACGCGTTCCGGGACATGCCCGGCCTGCTCGACCGCTGCTTCGGGGCGGAGCGTGCGGGCGCATTCCTCGTCGGCGGCGGCGTGCCCAAGAACTACATCCTCCAGTCGATGCTGATGACCGAGAACGGCTTCGCCTACGCCGTCCAGCTGACCGGCGACCGGCCCGACCTCGGCGGACTCTCGGGGGCGACCCTCGACGAGGCCCGGTCCTGGGGCAAGCTCGCCGAGGGGGCCGAGGCCGTGACCGTCTACGCCGACGCGACCATCACCTTCCCGCTCATGGCAGCGGCCGTGCTCGAGCGGCTGGAGGCGCAGCATGGCTGAACTGATCCTGGCCCTCGACGTGGGCGACCCCCTCGAGGCGCTCGAGATCGCCGAGACCTGCGCCCCGTTCATCGACCGGCTCAAGCTCGGGTACCCGCTGATCCTCCGCGCCGGGCTCGGGATCGTCGAGGACCTCGCCTCGCTCGGCCTGCCCCTGATCGCCGATTTCAAGGTGGCGGACATCCCGAACACGAACCGGCTGATCGCCGAGCAGGTCTTCACCCGCGGCTTCGACGCGATCATCTGCCAGGGCTTCGTCGGGCGCGATGCGATCCAGGCCTGCGTCGATACGGCCCGCGCCTACGGCGGCGAGTGCTACGTCGTGGCCGAGATGAGCCACCCCGGCGCGACCCAGTTCTTCTCCCGCGGGATCGCCGAGCGGCTGGCCGAGCTCGCGGTCGAGTGCCGGGCCGACGGGATCATCGCGCCGGGGACGAGGCCCGAGCGGATCCGGGCGCTCAGGCCGATCGTCCGGCAGCGCAAGATCCTGGCGCCGGGCATCGGGGCGCAGGGCGGCGACCTCGCACGGGTCGCGCCGCTCGTGGACGGCGTGATCGTCGGCCGAACCATCTACGAGGCCCGCGACCCGGTCACGGTCGCGGCCGAGCTCGCCGACGTCCTGAAGGCGCGGCGTGGCCCGTAGCCGCGGCCGATGATGAGCACTCATCCTGATCGGCGATGAGCCCTATGAGTCCCTGAGGCCGACACCTTTACGTCCGGGATCCCCTATTCTGTAGGTATGGACTGGACCCCAGAGCAGCAGGCCCTCGCCCGGAAGTACCGTCGCCTCGACGAGATCCCGGTCGAGGAGCGGCGGTACAAGTGCCACACCTGCCACCTGATCGTCGACGCCGCCCCCTGCCCGAACTGCGGCGAGGCGAACCTGCAGATCCTGTGCCCGCTCGATCACTGCCACTGCGCTCACGAGATCGTGACCGGAATCGAGTACTGCCCGCTCTGCGGCGCCGCCGTCTGCCCCGAGTGCGGCTCCCACGACGTGGTCCAGATCTCCCGCGTGACCGGGTACCTGCAGGACGTCTCGGGCTGGAACGCGGGCAAGCAGCAGGAGCTCAAGGACCGGGTCCGCTACACGGTCACATGAGGTATTACACGAAGGAGGGAGCGCTCCTCCTTCGCGGGATCGCGTATGCCGCGGGCACGGATCTCCCGCCCGGCGGGCGCGCCTGCACCGCCGTTCTTCTCGCGCCCGCCTCCGCCGCCTGCCCCGCGATGCCCGGGGTCGAGCTCGCCGCGGCGCGGCACGGGCTCGACCCCGGCGTAAGCTGCGGGCTCGTCACCGATGCCGACGGGGCGGGGACGGTCGTGGCCCAGTACGACCGGACCACGGCCTTCGCGCTCGCCGACGGCGACTCGGTCGCGCTGATCGCCTGGACCGCGGCGCACGTCCCCCCCGCCGATGCGGAGAGGCTGCTCGAGGCGATCGCCGCCGCCTGCCCCGTGCGCCCGGCGGGACTCGTCCTCGCCTCCGACGACGAGGAGGACGAAATCCGCCTCGATCCGCTCCGCGAGGCCGCGGCCGCGGCCGTAGGCGAGGCACTCGCCCGTCGCGGCGCGTCCCCGGAAGGCCCGGCGTTCCTGATCTACAGCCGGTTCGGCGGCGGCCACTGGGTCGCATGGTCGGCCGAGGGCTGCCCGTACTACCCCTGCCACCACCGCGAGGGCCAGCGCTGCGACTTCTGCTACTGCCCGCTCTACCCCTGCGGCGATCCGTCCCTCGGCGAGGAGGTCGTCTCCTCGACGGCCGGAGCGGTCTGGAACTGCAGCGCCTGCACGCTCCTGCACGAGCCCGCCGTCGCGGACCACCTGCGCCGAAACCCGATGGCCTCGCTGGCCGAGCTGAAAAGAGTGGCTTCCCGCCGGTAGGCGGGCTTCAGGCCTCGATACCGAGGGCCGCGAGCATCTCGCCGACGGGCACGCCGTGAGCGGCCGCGGCCTCCTTGATCGTCTCGCCCTTTGCAATCGCGCAGCCGACGCAGCCCATGCCGAACTTGAAGAGGACCTGGGCGGCCTCGGGCTTCTGCTGGAGCAGTTCGTAGATCGTGCTGTCTCCCGTGAGAGCCATATCCTATGATACGTACCACGCCGGCTTATGTTTGTTACGCTCGGAACACTTTCACACCGCGATCGCTGGTATATATACGCCTCCGTGGCGAATTATATAACGGAGATGTAGGTATGGATCTATCCATAGTCGCAGAAAGAATCTCCCAAAAGATCCTTTCGAAGGGAAAGAACGTCGACCAGAAAGAGATAGAAGCGAAGCTCCGCCTGCTCGTGGACGAGTTCGGGGTCCAGCCGGCCGAGGCCGAGCGGACCGTAATCAACGAGCTCGGGCGCGAGTACCAGGTGCAGGGGCTCGCCGGCGCGGTCGAGACGGACCGCCACGCGATCGCCGAGCTCGTGCCCGATGAGTGGGTCACGATCGAAGGCAAGGTCGTGGGGCTCTCTGCGCCGAACAGCCCGTCCATCGCCCAGACCGGGATCATCGCCGACGCATCGGGAGCGATCCGGTTCGTGGTCTGGGCAAAGGCCGGGGCGCCGTGCCTCGAACAGGGCCGGTGGTACCGGGTCGAGTCGGCCGTGGTGGATGCGTTCCGCAACGCCCCGAACCTCAAGATCCACTCGGGCACGACCGTGACCGCGATCGAGACCGACAAGCCGCTCCTGCCGTCGGTGGTGAACGTTGCCGAGCTGAAGCCCGGCGTCGCGTCCGTCCACGTCAAGATGGTCCAGGAGTGGGAGGCACGCTCCGAGCGAATCCTCCAGACCGGCCTCGTCGGCGACCCGACGGGCACGACCAAGTTCACGATCTGGAAGGAGGAGGGCAAGGAGCCGCTCACCTCGGACACGGTCTACGACATCTACTACGCGACCGTCGACGAGTACAACGGCCGGCTCTCGCTCGTGCTCAACTCGGGGACCGTGGTCCCGGACGAGGAGGCCGAGCTGGATGTCGGGGCCGGAGGGCAGGTCTACGGGGGCGCGATCGTCCACGTCGGCCAGGGCTCGGGGCTGGTCAAGCGATGCCCGGTCGAGGGATGCAACCGCGTCCTCTCGCGGCAGAACTACTGCCCGATCCACGAGATCCAGCCCGAGTTCCGGTACGATCTCCGGATCAAGGCCGTGCTCGACGACGGTGTAACGACAAAGAACATCCTGATGCAGCGCGAAACGACCGAGGCCGCAGCCGGCCTCACGCTCGACGAGGCCGTCGAGCTCGCCGAGAACAGCCCGCTCGGCATGGACGAGGTCTTCCTCCGCGTCCAGTCGGCCGTGATGGGCCGGTACCTCGACTGCCGCGGACGCGACATGGACACGACCGTGCTCGTGACCGGCGCCGAACGGCACCGGTTCGACCCCGCGGCCCTGGCTGCGCTGATCGACCGCGCCGGGGGTGAGGCGTGATGAAGCGCGAGAACCAGATGACCTTCGGCAACCGCCGCGAGGCCCGCTTCGAGCGCGAGCCGGCCCGGCGGGTCTTTGCGGCCGAGCTCCGCGAGGCCCGGCACCAGTTCAAGGAAGGGACCGAGGAGAAGAGCCCGACGTACGTGCTGCTCCCGACGGGGCAGCGCTGCAACCGGGCCTTCGTGGTCGGTTCCATGACCGAGAAGATGCGACAGGGCGAGCAGAACATCTTCTACCGCGCCCGTGTCGTCGACCCGACGGGGACGACCTTCGTGACCGCGGGCAACTACCAGCCCGAGGCGATGCAGCAGATCGCCCGGGTCGAGCCGCCGGCGTTCGTCGCGGTCGTGGGCAAGCCCAACGTCTTCGAGGCGCCGGACGGCGGCGGGGTGTACATCTCGCTCCGCGCCGAGTCCGTGACCGTGGTCGACCGCGAGACCAGGGACCTCTGGGTCCTCGACGCGGCGAAGGCGACGCTCGACCGGATCGACGCCTACGGCACGACCGAGGACTCGAAGAAGGCCGCGGAGGAGTACCGGATCGACCCGGCGCTCTTCCGAAAGACCGTTGCCGACGCGCTCGCGCAGATGCACCTCTGATCCTTTTTTTACTCCTTAGGCGGGTACCTCTCCGAATAGTGGCCGGAGAATCCGGGTCCCGCTCTTCCCGGCAGCGCTCGCCATCATCCCTCCGCGATCCGCGGTTCGGCTCTCCGGCCGGGGCGAAAGCCTGATGCCGTTCCGCTGCCGATGAACGGACATGCGCTCGCCGGTGGTCCTGGTCCAGGCCGACGCGGCCCTCCACGACCTTCCCGGACACCCCGAGTCCCAGCAGCGGCTGGAGGTCGCGCTGACCGGCGTGCCGACGGCGCTCCGAACGGCCGGACAAGGTGAGCCGGCATCCCCGGCGGAGCTGGCTCGCGTGCACGCGCCGGCCTATATCGCGGCCGTCAGGGCGCGCTGCGACGCCCTCGCCGGCGGGATCGGCTACCTCGACTCCGAGACCTACATCACGCCTCGCTCGTACGATGTCGCACGGTCGGCCGCGGGGCTCGCCCTCGAGGCCGCGCGCTCCGCACGCGCCGGCACCGCCGCCTTTGCGATGGTCCGGCCGCCGGGCCACCACGCGGAGCGGGGGCGCGCGATGGGGTTCTGCCTCTTCAACAACGTCGCCGTCGCGGCGGCCGCGGCCCTCGACTCCGTCCGACGGGTCGCGATCGTCGACTGGGACGTCCACCACGGGAACGGAACGCAGGCCGCCTTCTACGGGACCGACCGGGTCCTCTACTGCTCGATCCACCGCCGGTTCCACTTCCCCGGCTCGGGGTGGTACGACGAGCGGGGCGCCGGCGACGGGATCGGGTACACGCTGAACGCCCCGCTCGCGGCCGGCAGCACCGGCGTCGACTACCGGCATGTCTTCGAGTCCGTCTTCTGTCCCGCCCTCGCCGCGTTCGCACCGGACCTGGTCCTCGTCTCGGCCGGCCAGGACTCTCTCGCGGGCGACCCCCTCGGGGGGATGGCACTCGCGCCGTCCGACTTCGGGGCGATGGCGCGCCTCGTGCTCGAGGCCGCGAGCCGGCCGCCCGCGCTCGTGCTCGAGGGCGGGTACGGCCCCCGCCACGGCGAGGCCGTCGCCGCGATCCTCGGTGCGCTCGCGGGTGGCGACGCTCCGGCCGCGCCGGGCGAGCCGCGCCCCGAGACCCGGCACGTCGCCGCGTTCCTGGCTGCGG
>JADGNL010000014.1 GCA_017883495.1 Methanomicrobiales archaeon
GAGAACGTGATCCGGCGGCGGGGCATGTATACAGATGGGAGGCGCCACTATTCAAGCTTCACCGTCGACTCCGCCTTCGTGCGGCAGGTGCGCGGGAACCGCGTGAAAACGGTCCTGCGACAGTTGAATTATCAGAGTAATATTTATATTTTATTGCAACGTTTCGGCCTAATTTGTCCTATTATACTCGATTATCGTCCACATTCCCGGAAACTTCTTATACCCGCCTCGGCAGCACTACCCATCCTGCATTAGGTGAGACGGCCAGCGGCGCCGTGGCCACTCCACGCCTATCGGCCAACGTCGCTATAGGAGGTATGCGTCATTCCCGAGATCGTCCTAGGATTCGAGGTCCACCAGCCGCTGCGGCTGAGGAGAGCATTCCGCCGCGAGGCGGCCCCAGTCGAGCCCGGCCGGTACTTCGACCCGGCAAACCGCGAGATCCTGGAGCGGGTCGCGGATCGCTGCTACGACCCGGCCGGCCGCATCGTCCTCGATAGCCTCGACGCCGGCCACCAGTTCGCCTTCTCGTTCTCGGGCACGCTGATCGAGCAGCTCGAGCGCTGGCGCCCGGATACGCTCGAGCAGTTCGGCCAGGTGGCCCGTCACCGCAACACCGAGGTGCTCGCCCAGACCTACTACCACTCCGTCGCGTCCCTCTTCCGCGACAAGACGGAGTTCGCGAAACAGGTGTACCAGCACATGGACATGCTCTGGGACCTCTTCCACGTGCGCCCCACCACGTTCGAGATCACCGAGGTCATCTACTCGAACGAGATTGCAGCCCGGGCAGGGGAACTCGGATTTCTCGCCGCATACACGGAGGGGGTGCCGCGGATCCTCGGGGATCGCTCACCGAACAGGATCTACCTCTGTTCGGGCATGCCGACCCTCCTTCGGAACACCCATCTCTCGGATGAGATCGCCTACCGCTACGGAGGGGCGCTCGCGGACCGGCACGATCCCGCCGAGACCCTCGAGGTCGAGGCGTACGCGGACAAGGTGACCGCGATCGCCGACCCCGTCATCTCGGTCTTTAAGGACTTCGAGACCTACGGAGAACACTTCGGCGCCGAGACCGGGATTCTCGACTTCCTCCGAGCCCTGCCCGACGCCCTCGCCGAACGCGGTGTCGCCACGACTCTGCCGCGCCGCGTGATCGCCGATCATCAGCCCGAGGATGTCCTGAGCATTCCCGAGCCGATCTCGTGGGCCGACCGGGAGAAGGATCTCTCGGCCTGGGCCGGGAATGCGATGCAGCTCGCCGCGATAGCGGCCGTCGAGCGGGCCGAGGTCTACGCCGACGATCTGGATCTCTGGCGCAACCTCCAGATCAGCGACCACTTCTATTACATGGCCATGAAGGACGGCGGGTGCGGCGAGGTTCACGCCCTCTTCGCCCACCAGCAGCCCGAAGAGGCCTTTGAGACGTACATGGAAGCGATCGCGGCGTTCACGGAGCAGGGGGTGGCGACCAAGCACGACAAGGAGGCGGCGCGTGCGCTTCGTGCGCTCCCACCGGGGCTCGCATTCCACTTCCGGACGCCGGGCGGCGGCAACGGACACATGGCCTACGATCTGGACTCGTTCGCGACCCTCATCCGGGAGGTCCCGCCGGAGTCGGTCCGGTACCACCAGGCCCGCGGAGACTTCGCACGCTGGTTGCGGGAGGCGGTTGGCGACGGCGAGGTGGCCGCCCGCATCGAGGGGCTTGACAATCCGGCCGGGATCGCCGAGCGGCTCGACGAGGCGCGGGAGATATTATGGAGTCGCTTAAGTTAGGCTTCTTCTGCTGGGAGTCGCTCCACGCGGTCCGGCTCGGCGGGCTCGCCAACGCGGCCACTCATCTCGCCGAGGCGCTCGCGAAGGAACACGAGGTCCACTTCTTCACCCGCGGCGACGCTCCGGATCGCGAGGTCGCCGGGGTCTCGTACCACTACTGCCAGCCTGCGGGTAAGAACATCGTCGACTACTGCCGGTCGATGAGCCGACAGATGGTCGACTGCTTTGCTCAGGTCGATGGCAACTTCGACTACCTCCATTTCCACGACTGGCACACGGTCGAGGCGCTCCGCGCCCTGCAGGATCAGAACACGATCTTCTCGTTCCACTCGACCGAGTTCGGCCGGCACGGCAACACGGTTGGAACCGAGAAGATCTATCGGGATATCACGGAGATCGAGCGGACCGGCGCGCATCTCGCCCAGCAAGTGACAGCGGTCTCGGGGGTGCTCAAAGACGAGGTAGTCAGCCTCTATGAGATCCCCGAGGAGAAATGCGAGGTCGTCCCGAACGGCGTGATCCCGCGAGAGTACCAGCGGACCGTCAACGCCGAGCGTGTCAAGCAGGAGTACGGTGTCCCCCCGGACGCTTCTATGATCCTCTTCATCGGCCGGTTGGTTCACCAGAAGGGGCCCGATCTCCTGCTCGACGGCATGCCTCATATACTCAACGAGCACCCCGATGCCCATATACTGATCGCCGGGGACGGGCTGATGCTGGCCGGTCTTCAGGCCCGGGTCAGAGGGATGCCGGTCCGGTTTCTCGGTCTGATCCCGGATGCGGAGTACGTCCGTCTTCTCAACGCGGCCGATCTCGTGGTGATCCCGAGCCGGAACGAGCCGTTCGGTCTCGTCCTGCTCGAGGCCTGGTCGGCCTCGCGGGCCGTGGTCGCGACGAACGTCGGCGGCCTCTCCGAGAACATCGACCACCTCATCGACGGTGTGAAGGTTGCGGTCAGCCCGACGGCCATCGCACAGGGGATCAACCGGGTCATCGGCGACCCTTCGAGGCTCAGAGCACTGGGCGCCGAGGGTCTGCAGAAGCTCGAGACCCGGTTCCGCTGGGATGCGATCGCGGAGACGTTCACGGGGATCTATCGCGCGATCGGCTCGTAAGGTGCCCTTCTCGTGGATGGGTGCCCCCCTTCCCTTTTACGCGGGCTCGGGACCTGTGTCTCCCCAGCCGTGGGGGTCGCCGCGATGCGGGGATGCTCCGGCGACCGGATGCAGGTACCCATAACGCTTTATTCCGGGCGGGCCCGTAGAGCTGGGAGCATGGCAATAAGAACGACGCCGGGCGCAACGGGGCCGAACGGCACCAACAACGGCCTGAATTTCAAGGAGATCATCCGCTCCTCGCCCTGCGTCTTCGCCATCGGTGTGGCCGGCGACAGCGGCTCGGGCAAGACCACGTTCACCCAGTCGATCCGCGAGATCTTTGGCGAGGACCTGGTCACGACGATCACCCTCGACGACTACCACCTCTACGACCGAGCGCAGCGGCGCGAGATGGGCGTGACCCCTCTCGACCCGGCCGCAAACCGGATCGACCTGATCGAGGAGCACCTGGCCGAGCTCAAGGCCGGGCGGACGATCATGAAGCCGGTCTACGACCACGCCGTCGGGACCTTCGGCGCACCCGTCCCGTTCACACCGGGCAAGATCGTGATCCTCGAGGGGCTGCACACGCTCTTCACGCCCCGCCTCCGCGCACTCCTCGACTTCACCCTCTTCGTCGAGCCCGACCGCGAGGTCAAGGAAGCATGGAAGATCCGGCGGGACATGGCCAAGCGCGGATACGACCGCGACCAGGTGCTCAAGGAGATCCTCGAACGGCAGCCCGACTACCTCCGGTATATCGCCCCCCAGCGCGGGTTCGCCGACGTCGTGGTCCGGATCTCCCATTCGAAGTACGGGTCGGCTCTCGCGCAGACCCGGAACGTCTACCAGGTCTCGCTGATCCAGGACCCGATGGACCAGACGGTCGGGGACGTCGACCTCGGGATCGACCTCTTCGCGATCCTCTCCCTGGCCGAGCGGAACTTCATGCTCGAGTTCATCAACCACGAGGACCCGCGCCGACGCCGGGGCGAGATCATCTTCGACGGCGAACTCGGCGGGCATGTGGTCCGCCGGCTCGAGCAGTCGATCGAGGAGCAGACTCACGTTCGGCCGATCGCGATCGCCCGCGGCCGGGAGTACGTGACTGCGGTCGACGTGGCCCAGCTGATCATCGCCTGGCGGATCATCCACCGCCGAATCTTCCTCGAACGATGTATCGGACCAAATCAGCACGCAAAGGGAATGTAACCATTATATATACGAGAGATGCACCAATGGGCAGGGATATGTCGACCGCAAGCCGTATCCGCGAGAGCTACAATGATAGCCAAGAGCGGATCGTTCTCTACCTGCGGACGGCGCTTCGCAGGGGCAAGTACTATTACAAGTCGAAATACATCGCCCGCGACCTCGGGCTATCGTCCAAGGAGGTCGGGACCAACATGGCGATCCTGGCCGAAATCTGCGAGGATCTGACCATTATCCGCTGGTCCTACTCCAACAGCACGACCTGGATGGTCACCCCGAAGGGGGCGTAATCCCGCGTGCCGCGCGTCGAGTTCGTCTCGCGGATCGAGTTCGTGGCTCAGGTGGACGACGAGAAGGATTGCCTGATGGCCCAGGACGAGACCCAGGCGAACCCGGGATCGCTCTGGTTCAACATCGATGTGCCGAAGGGGCATGGGTTCGCGAGCGGCGATCAGGTTCGGATCACGATCGAGCGGGTCTGATCCCTCTTCTCCAGAACCTTTATCCACGCCACTGCCGTATCCGGGGCCATGGCCGACGGAGAACTCGCGCTGCTCCAGCTGAACGATACGCATGCGTACCTCGAGCCCCACCCCGAGGTCTTCTGGGAGGGTGAGGGGCCGACCTTCCGGACGGCGGGCGGATACGCCCGAATCGCCGGGCTCGTCGATCGCGTCCGAGCGGAGACCGGAGGAAAGACACTCCTCCTCGACTGCGGCGACACCCTCCACGGAACCGCGCCCGCCGTGAAGACCCGCGGGGCCGCGATGGTCCCGGTGCTGAACGCACTCGGGATTGCGGCCATGACGGCGCATTGGGACTTCGCGTACGGCCCCGCCCGGCTCCGCGAGCTCGCGACCATGCTCGACTATCCGGTCCTCGCGCTGAACTGCTACGACCAAGCAAGCGGGGGCCGGCCATTTCCCCCATCGATCCAGATCGAGACCCCGGACCTCACTGTCGGTGTGGCCGGCATCGCCGCGACGGTCCTGGACAAGGTCATGCCCCCGTCGTTCGCGGCGGGGTTGCGGTTCACGGACGGGATCAACGAGTTGCCGGAGGTCATCGCGGACCTCCGTGAAGC
>JADGNL010000104.1 GCA_017883495.1 Methanomicrobiales archaeon
CGGCGTCGGAAAAAAGCGGGCGGCCGCGGTCGCGGCAAAGCGGCCGTTCCGGTCGGTCGAGGCCTGGCGCCGGGTCGCCGGCGAGACTCCCCTCGACCATCTGCTCGATCTGGCCTAGTTCTCGCGGAGCTCGACGACCTTCATGATGTCGGTCCGTGTCACGATCCCGAGGAGCTCGCCATTCGAGACCACCGGCACCCGACCGATATTCTCGGCCGACATTACGCGGAGGGCCTCGACCACGGGGGCCTCGGGCGGGAGCGAGATCGCGCCGGCGTGCATCACGTCCCGGACGATGAGCGCGTCGCGGTCGATCGGGTTCCTCTTGTGGATATCGTCGAGCGTGACCATCCCAACGAGGGCGCCGTGCTCGACCACGGGGAACCCGAGGTGCTTGGTCGCGTACATCCGTTCAAGGACCTGGGGGACGGGGGTCGCGGGGTCGACGGTCAGCACCTCGCGGCTCATGATCTGGCCCAGGGTCACGTCCTGCAGCAGGAACGTGTACCGGATCGCGCTCGACTCCTGCGACGCCCCGATGTAGATGAAGAACGCGATGATCACCAGGATCGGGTTGAGCGCGATCAGGCCGAGGATCCCGAAGACGACCGCGAAGCCCTTGCCCACGTCCGCGGCGATCTTGGTGGCGCGGGGCAGGGGCATCCGGCGGGCGAGGTAGGCCCGGAGCACGCGCCCGCCGTCCATCGGGAAGGCCGGCAGCAGGTTGAACGCGAAGAGGATCACGTTCAGGAGGCCGAGGTAGGCGAGGAAGAAGACGACCACCCCGGCGATCGGGCGGTTCGCGATGGCGGCGTCGGCCACGTAGACGAGCCCGATGCTGATAAGGCCGAGGACGAGGGAGGTCACGGGTCCCACCAGCGCCATCGGGAGCTCGATGCGCGGGTCGGGCGTCGACTCCTCCATCTGCGAGACCCCGCCGAA
This sequence comes from Methanomicrobiales archaeon, assembly GCA_017883495.1. Classification (GTDB taxonomy): domain Archaea; phylum Halobacteriota; class Methanomicrobia; order Methanomicrobiales; family Methanospirillaceae; genus UBA288. The sequence continues at coordinate 943 of JADGNL010000104.1, forward strand.
GAGGAAGAGCGTGATCGAGTTGATCTTCATCCCCTTCCGGAGCGCGACCACCGAGTGCGCGATCTCGTGGATCAGCACGCCCGCGAAGAGCCCCAGAGAGACGACGGCCCCGAGGACATAGGGCACGATACCGCTCTCGACGAGGGTCATGTCGATCGAGACTCCGAAGACCTCGCTGAGCAGGACCGTGGTCAGCTCGATCTGGGTGCCGATGATCCAGGCAAAGAGCGGGATGACGAGCAGGAACGTCCAGTGAAGCTCGATGGGGATCCCGAAGAGCTTCCCGAGTCTAAGCGAGCCGTCCATGTGAAAGGATCACCTTTTTTACTTTTATAGTATATACCTTGAACGGGAGTTCGATGAAATCGCAGATCACCGATGTGCTGGGCCTCTCCGTCTATACGGACCGGGCCGTCTTTGTCGGGGATGTCGACGATGTCGTGATCGACCTTGACCGGAAGACGATCAAGTCGCTCGCGCTCGGCAACCTGAATATGGACATCATCGACATCAAGGGCTACAAGGGATTGCAGATCCCGTTCCGGATGATCCGGTCCGTCGGGGATGTGATCCTGGTCCGGCACATGCCGGGGATCTTCAAGCAGAAGCCGAAGGACTGAGCCTGTCTCCCGCACATCGGCGTCTCTTTTTCATGCGCGAACGGGAGATCTTCGCCGCGCTGACCGCGCTCCCGCCGCTCTATGTCCGGCTCGACGGACGTGCGTTCCACCGCCTGGCCCGCGCCCTCGAGCTCGCCCGCCCGTTCGACCAGGGGTTCGCAGACGCGATGGCCACCGTGGCCCGGCAACTGGCGGCGGATTCGGGGGCGTCGCCGGTCTTCGCGTACACCTTCTCGGACGAGATCAGCTGCTTCTTTACGGAGCTCCCGTTCGGCGGCCGCGTCGAGAAGCTCGACTCGGTCCTCGCCGCGTTCGCGGCCTCGGCCCTGACGATCGAGCTCGGACTCACGGACCCCGTCGCATTCGACGCCCGGGTCGTCTTCGTAGACCCGGCCTCGGCGTTCGCCTACCTCGCGGGCCGCCAGGCCGAGGCCTGGCGCAACCACATCAACGCGTACGCCCAGGCTGTCCTTGTCGGCGACGGTCTCTCGCCGCGAGAGGCCGCGGCCCGGCTCCGGGGGCTGGCCTCGCCGGCCCTCCACGAGCTCGCGTATCGGCACGGGGTCAACCTGGCCGAGACGCCGGCCTGGCAGCGGCGGGGGACGCTGGTCTACCGCCGGCCGGTCGAGGTCTCGGGGCGCGATCCCCGGACCGGCGAGGTCGCTACCGCTATCCGGTCGCGGGCCATGATCGACCGCGACCTGCCGCTCTTCAACTCCGAGGAGGGACGGGCCCTCCTCGCTCGTCTTATCCCGGGGCTGTAAAAAAAGTCAGGCGCCGCTCGCGCGGGTGACCCGGATCGTGACCGCGAGACCGTCGAGATCCCAGTCGGCGACGAGGGTCAGCGGGTCGTCCTCGACTGCGTCGATCTGTCCTTCGGCCGCGATAGTGAGCGTCGCGGCCCGGACCTCGGCCCCCACTGTCTCGTGCCAGTCGGCCACGAGCGCCGCGATCCGCGAGTCGCGGAGCACGACCTCGACCTCGACCAGGTCGTCGACCGCGAGGTCGAGCTGCCTCCGCATC
>JADGNL010000105.1 GCA_017883495.1 Methanomicrobiales archaeon
CGCACCGCGGCGCGGCTGCTGCGGCCCGAACTCGATCCAGTCGAGGTTCTCGCCGTCGCCCTGGAAGGGCAGGCGCAGGATGTCGGTCCCGGCCGGCAGGTAGACGTCGTTCCCGACGGCCGTCGTGTACCTCTCGAAGGACCCTGTGTTCGTGAAGCGGATGAGGAACATCTGGTTCCCGTTGACCGAGATCGTCGCCATCCGCCCGTCGTTCGGAGTCGCGACGCGGGCGGTCATCTGGTAGTACCCGGTCTGCGGGACGTTCAGCGTGTAGATGAGGTACTCGCCGTCGCGGATCCAGCCGACGTCGGTGATGCCGCCGGCCGTCTCGATGTCGACGTCGTCGTGGCGGTACGCGCCGCCCAGGTTGCCGGGCGTGGTGTCGTGGTACGCGATGGTCTCGCCGCCGAGATCGTAGTCCTCGGCCTCGATCCGGCCGGGGACCGGGTGCTGCCTGTAGGGCGTCGGGGCGATCACGGGCGTGCCGGGCGACGGCGCGAGCGGCAGACCGTCGGTGACGTCCTCCCCCACGTTCACGACGAACGGCTCGTCGCAGATGCCGTCGTGGTCCGCGTCCGGGTGGGTCTGGGAGAAGCCCGTGCCGTTCGGGTTCGCCCAGAAGTTGCCGCCGAGGTACGGGCCGCCGACGATGTTCGCGCCGCCCGTCTTCTCGTAGTTCAGCATACCGCCCTCTCCGGCCCCGAAGTACCCGTTGTCGGTGTTGTTCAGGTAGTTGTTCCGGACGTGGGACGGCCAGTCGCCGCCGACGAAGACGCCATGCGTGTTACCGGTGATCCAGTTGCCGTGGATGTCGGAGCCGCCGCGGTCGAACACGTCGATGCCGGCCCGGCCGTTCTCCTCGATGTGGTTGCCGACGATCTCGGCGCCGCCGTGCTCGAACTCAAGGCCGTTGCCGCCGTTGGCACGGACGGTGCAGTTCCGGACGACCGCGAAGGAGCCGGTAGAGCTGCTGAGGCCGTCGCCGGTGTTCCCCGAGATGTCGCAGTCGGCGAGGAGGTTCGTGCCGCCGTTGCTCGCATGGACCTCAAAGGCGCTGATTCCCACGCCGTTCCCGGTGATCGAGCACCGTTCGACCGCGATGTTCTCGGTCGGGTAGGAGAGGTCGATCCCGCTGCCGGTGTTCTCCCTGAAGATCGAGTCGCGTATGCTGCTCTCCGTGGTGGCATTCCACGGGGAGCTCTGGGCGAGCCCGTTGCGGTTCTGCTCGGCGACGACGTCCTCGACCACGGAGCCGAAGGCCGACCCGATGTGGATCCCGTCCACCCAGTGGCGGACCGTGAGGTTCCGGACGGTGACGTTCGTGATGATGCCTGACGACGTCCTGGTGGAGAGCCCGGTGGCGTAGACGCCCATCGAGTCATTCGCACCGGTACCCGTGATGGTGTGGCCCATGCCGTCGAAGACGACATCCGAACTCGTGATCATGACCCCGATATGGTCGGAGGAGAGGTCGCGGTCGAGGGTGTGGAGGCCGGGCGTGGAGACGAGGAGTTCGGGTGCGGTCGTCGGGACGGGCGTCGGCTCAGGCAGCTCGAAGCTGAGAAGGTCGAGGTTGACCCGGTCGACTCCGTCGAACGAGAGCCGGACCGCGGTCTCCCCGGCGGGGAGCGTGAAGGGTGTCGAGAGGTGGCCGTCGTACTGGTCGAACGACCCGGTCGAGTGGATATCGATCGTCCCCGCGACCGTGCCGTTCATGGAGAAGGTGACCCGCTTCGTGGTCGCGTCCGGGTTTGCGGCCAGGAGCAAGAGGAAGACGGTCTGCGGTTCGGTCGCTTTCACCGTGTAGGTGAGCCACTCGCCGCTCCGTATCCAGCCGACATCGGTGATGTACCCGGATGTCTCGATGTCGACCCCCTCGGCCGGCCGGTACGCGCCGCCGAGGTTCGCGGGCTCGGTGTCGTGGTACGCGACGCCCTCGCCGCCGGCGTCGAAGTCCTCGGCCTGGACGGGTCCCGGCACGGAGTGGCTGCCCGGGTACGGGGCGAGCGCGCGTACGGCGGGGGTCATGGTCGCGGCCGGCGTTATCGTCGTGTTCGCGTCCGCGAGCGGGGCGAGATCCGCGGCACTGCCGTTGTCGATCTCGCCCGCGCTCGTGACGAGCGCGGTCGTATTCACGGGATCGGTCACGGCCTGCACGCCGACGGCGAGCAGGCAGAGCGCCAGCAGCAGGACTGCCGCCGGTGCAAGGGCGCCAGGGCGCCTCCAGACGAATGATGTGTGGTGCATGATATCCTCTCAGCCGCTTCGCTCCGAAGCGGAAGTGGTGTGGTCCTGCCCCGCACGGAGGATTGGCATGGCGCCTGGCCCGGAGGCCGCGAAAGAGGTTCTGTCACCCCACGCGCGATTATCACAGATACGATCCTGACCCGATAAATCTTCCGAAATAATCCGGCGAGAATCGAAAGCAGACCGCCGGCCGAACCCGCTACGGGCGCCGCTCCGGCGAGCCCTGTCAGGACCGGGGAACCGCGCTGCGGCGCAGTACGGGATCGAGCTCTCCGGCCTGGTCTTTCCCCGGAACCAGACCAACGACGACTACCTCGCCGCCTGCCGCGAGTGCGGGATCCGGGCCTACCGCCGGAACACGCAGTCCTCGCTCAACCGCGAGAAGAACGAGGGCGGCGAGACGACCTTCCGGCGGGCCGTGCGGTACGCGGACGCGTTCGTGAACCTCTCGGGCTACCGGGTGCACGACCCCGCGGAGGTCAGCGAGCCCCTGCCCGAACGTGCCGGCATCGCGCTTCTTCTACCCCAGCAAACGGGTGACGGCTCCGTTCGACCGACTCCGCGTGCGCCGGATCCGCCGGGAGATGACCTGCGCGGCCGAG
>JADGNL010000106.1 GCA_017883495.1 Methanomicrobiales archaeon
AGTTCTTCGAGTCGATCAAGGTCTATCTGCGGGAGAATACGATCCCCTACGAGCTGGTCGTCGTGATCGCGATCACGGCGATCGCGCGGAAAGTGATCGTGCTCGACCTCGAGACGGCCAGCGACCTTCACCTGATCGGCCTCGGCGTGGTCGTGATCGCGCTTGCCGGCGCGTATTACCTCCTGAAGCGCGGCGGCATTGCCGGCCGTGCCACCACCTGAATTACTATATATGCCATCGGCCACACTCTCCCCGATGGAAGGACGCGCTGCCGGCCTGAGGCGTTCCGCCGGCACGGCGCACCGGGCCGCTCCACCGTCTCTCCCGCCGCGCCGGACGCATACCTCCCCCCCAACCGTCGCTCTCCGTGCCCGCCTGTCCGTCCGGTACATTCTCCTTGCGCTTTTCCTGCTCGCCCTGCTTGCGGCCCCTGGAGTCGGCGCCCCGTTGGATGGTGGAGCGCAGCCGGACAGCCCGGTCCGGTTCGTCCCGCCGGCGGCCGCACTCTCCGGGGCGCAGGGCAAGATCTCAACCGACCTCCTCGGCCTCGTCGACGATCGCTTTCTGCTGCCGAACCAGTCGCACGGGGACGTGGTGGCCGCGCTCGCCCGGAGCGGCCGCTTCGCGAAGGCGGGGCAGCGCCACCGGGCCGTGGATACGCCGTCCGTCGACCTGGTGGAGGTCTATATCAGGACCGAGCCGGGTACGGGCGCGGCTGCGGTCCGCTCGTTCGTGGACCGGGTCTCCGCCGAGGACGCTTCCGCCGGCATCGTTGCGGCCTGGATCGCGCCCGGCCGGATCCTCGAGCTCGCGCGGGTCCCGGCGGTCCGCGAGATCCGTCCGGTTCTCCAGCCGCGCGTCCGCACGGGCTCAGTCACGAGCGCGGGGGACGTGCTGCTCCGCGCCGCCGAGCTCCGGAACCTCTCGGGGCTCTCCGGCGCCGGCATCAAAGTCGGCGTGATCTCGGACGGCGTCGACCACCGGAGCTCGGCGCAGGCCTCCGGGGACCTGCCGACGGACTACGCGGGCCTCACGGTACTCCGGAACCAGGTCGGCGGGGACGAGGGGACCGCGATGCTCGAGATCGTCCACGACATCGCCCCGAACGCGAGCCTGGTCTTTCACGACTGCGGGTGGAACGTCCTCGAGTTCAACCAGGCGATCGATGCGCTCGCTGACGCGGGATGTCGGGTCATCGTCGACGACATCGGCTGGATCGACGAGCCGTTCTTCGAGGACGGGGTGGTCGCGACCCACGCCGCGGAGGTGGTGAGCAGTCGCGGCATTGTCTACGTCTCCGCTGCCGGAAACGACGCGGGCATTCATTACCAGGGCCTCTTCCTGGACGACGGCCAGGGGGATGACAGGCAGAGCTGGCACGACTTCTCAAACGGCACGAGCTCCACCCGGAACCGGCTCTACGTGGATCTGCCGCCCGGGGACTCGGTCACGTCGGTCCTCCAGTGGTCCGAGTTGTCCGGGCATGCGACATCGAACTACGACCTCGCGCTCTACGATACGGCGGACCGCTCGGTCCCTCTGGCGGCCGGGTCGCGGGTCCAGGACGGGGACGACGACCCGATCGAGGTGCTGATCTGGGTCAACGCGGGCACGTCCATCGTGCATTCCGAGCTCGACGTCTCGAAACCGAACGCCACACCGTCGCGTATCCTCGAACTCTTCGTCTATCCCCATGGCGGCGCTTCGCTCCTCGCGGCGAACACGGACCCCCTCGACTCGATCTACGGTCATCCCGCCGCGAACGGGGTGATCGCGGTCGCCGCGATCGACTCGACCGATGCGACGGGGGCACGGATCGAGCCGTACTCGTCGCGCGGACCCGTGACGATCATCGGGCCACTGGCAGCGATTCGGCAGAAGCCCGACGGCTCGGGTGTCGACGGCGTCCGGGTTACCGGGGCGGGGTCGTTCCCGACCGGGTTCTGGGGAACGAGCGCGGCCGCGCCCCACGCGGCCGGCATTGCCGCCCTGCTCTGGTCGGGCCGGCAGGACGCCCCGGGGGCGCAGGTCCGGAGCGCCCTCCTCGCCACGGCCGATGACCTCGGCGTCGCAGGGGCCGATCCGGTTTACGGCGCGGGCCGCTTCAACGCGACCGCGATGTACGCCCTCTTCTCGCCGGCGTCCCGGCAGCCGGCGTCGCTGCCGGGCCGGATCGAGGCCGAGGACTACGACACCGGCGGGGAAGGCGTCGCGTACCACGATACTGAGACCGCGAACCTCGGCGGCGTCTACCGGCCGGCCGAGGGCGTCGATATCGAGCCCCTCTCTGGCTCCCCGGGCTACAACGTCGGCTGGATTCGGCCGGGCGAGTGGTTGCGGTACACGGTCAACGTCTCCGCCGGGGGAGCATACGCCCTCCGCGCCCGCGGGGCGGCGTCGTGGGGGGAACCGTCGCTCTCACTCTTCGTCGACGGGGCGCCCGCCGCGACCGTGCCGATCAGCATGAAAGGCTCCTACGACGTCTTCGACCTCACGAATACGACCGTGAACCTGACCGCGGGAGTGCATCAACTCCGGCTCGCGCTCTCGGGGTACTTCAACCTGGACTATATCGAGTTCGAGCGCCTGCACGCCGCCCTCCATGTGCCGGGCGCCACGGCCGACCCTCGAGACCTCGACGGAGACGGGCGATACGAGGACGTGAACGGCAACGGCCGCAGGGACTTTGCCGATATCGTCCTCTACTTCAATCAGATGTCGTGGATCGCGGCGAACGAACCGGTCGGTGCGTTCGACTACAACGCCAACGGCCGGTGCGACTTCGCCGACGTCACGACCCTCTTCGCGGCCCTCTGATCACGAGACCGTGATCACGACGACGGGGCATGCGTCGGCCGCCCGCCGGACGCAATCGGCGAGCTCGTCCGGAACGTCGCCCTCCCCGGGCTCCGCCCCGCCCCTGTAGCGTTCGACGATCTGGCTCTTGGCGTCGGCAGGGTTCTCCTCGAAGACGTCGGGGCACTCGAGCCAGCAGGTTCCGCAGCTGATGCAGCCGTCCCGGTCGATTGTCGCGTGTGGCATGAATCCTTCTCCCTGGCAGCGGGTTCGGCCTGCTTGTATTTAAGGGCACACGCTCCGACGCGAGCGCGATTCTAAAAAAGAGAGAAATTTACCGGCCTTCAGGTGCGGCCGTGCCCGCCGTGCGAGGCCTCGCCGCCCTTGCGGGCCACGCTCTGGCCGGTCGCGCCGGTTGCCGAGGCGAGCCCTCGGTTCGAGCCGTGGCCGCCCCGGTGGTCATCATCGTCGCTGTGCGCCTTGGAAGAGCCGCCGCGTCCGCCGTGGGAGGCCTCGCCTCCGGCACGGGCGACGCGTTCCCGCGTCTTCTCGTCCGCCGCCTGAAGGCCGCGCTTCTCGTGCGGAGCTTCGCCCCCGGCTCGGGCGACGCGTTCCCGCGTCTTCTCGTCCGCCGCCTGGAGTCCGCGGACCTTATGGGGCGCCTCGCCTCCGGCGCGAGCGACGCGTTCCCGCGTCTTCTCGTCCGCCGCCTGGAGTCCGCGGACCCGGTGCGGCGCTTCGCCGCCCGCCCGCGCCACGCGCTCTCTGGTCTTTTCGTCTGCCGCCTGAAGCCCCCGCTTTGCGTGCGGCGCTTCGCCTCCGGCGCGGGCGACCCGCTGCCGGGTCTTCTCGTCGGCCGAGGCGAGTCCCCGGTTCGATTTACCCGATTCGTCGTTAGTGGTACCTGCCATGGTCGTATCTCCCGCGTCGAGCGCTCCTGTCGCCCGGCGCTAACGTGCTACTACGGCGATTCCCTATACTGCAGATGTAATAAATACTTTCTGATCCATCTGCCTTGCAGAAGTCTATTGCGGCTCTGTAAATCTCGAAGAATCCTGAAAAAGACTGGCCGCAGGCTGGAAATGAGAAAAAATAAGAGGGGGCTCAGGCCGCCATCGCGCCGGCCGGAACGGTCCCGTTCGCCACTGCCGGCGTGATCGGGGTGAAGCCGTCGGTCGTGAGGATCGAAGCGCCCTGCGGGCCGGTCAACAGGCGCACGAATGCCTGCCCGAGGTCGGGGTTCTTTGCCGACGTCGGGACCGTGATCCCGTAGACGATCGGCATGCCCGCCTCGGTCGAGCCGTCGGGGCGCTTCACCTGAACGGCCGCGTAGGCGGTCGCCTGCGCCGGGTCCGAGAGGTCGATCGCGGGCGGGAGCGTGATGTAGTTGAACCCGTTCTGGACCGCGTTCGACCGGTAGGTGAAGATGTAGTCGACCTTGCCCGATTTGAGCTGGTCGATGTAGCTCGGATCGGTGCTGTTCGGGATCACCAGAGTCTTGCCGTCGGGCGTCGGCTTCGAGACGTCGATGGTCGTCACGCCGCCTGCCGTTGTGGCCGTGACCTTGGAGTGGTCGCCCACGAGCGTCTGGAAGAGATCATTCCTGCTGTACTGTTTCTCTGCCAGCTTGATCGCCATGAACGAGCGGTAGCCGCCCGGGTCCGAGGTCGGATCAGAGATCGCGTAGCTGACGTTCTGCCGGTTCAGGACATCGAACCAGTTGGCGGCCGTGATCTCCTTTCCGTAGTCCGAGGTCGTGTTGTTGTACGCGATCACCATCGCGTTCCGAGCGAACGAGAGCATCCAGCTCGCGTTGTTCGGGTACATCAGCTTCGGGATCAGGTAAGCGTCGGCGGACGCGAGTACGTCGGCCTTCTGGCCGACCTTGGTAATCTTCTCGATCTCGGTGACCGAGGCGCCGGTGTACACGCCCAGCTCTGCGCCGGTGTTGTTCGCGTCGAACGTCTTCTTGAGCTTGGCGAACGGGGAGGCGAGGCTGCCCGCCGCGTAGAAGAGAACCGGCTTCGTGGCCGTGGCCGGTGTCGACGAGTCGACCTTGAACTCCTTCGCCTTATCGGGGGTCATGGGGTTGAAGAGCCCCTTGCCGTACTTGTCCTTTCCATAGTCGGCGATCAGCGCCTGGC
>JADGNL010000002.1 GCA_017883495.1 Methanomicrobiales archaeon
GGCGGGATCGATCGAGGACGGCCCCGTCGATCCCCGACAGCCGCTGATGACGTTCGAACAGATGACGAAGAAGCGGTCCGTGTCGAGAGCCTTTCCCGGGCCGATCAGGCCGTCCCACCACCCAGGCCGGTCGTCACCCTCGTGGTGACCGGCCGCATGCGCGTCGCCAGAGAGCGCATGGCAGACGAGAACCGCGTTGTTCTTTTCATCGTTCAGCCGGCCATAGGTCTCGTACGCGACCACGACCTCCGGGAGCATGCCGCCCCCCTCGAGAGCGAGGGGAAGCGGGAGCGTCATGTACCGGGTCTCGACCGTACCGACCGATCCCGATCCTTTCACCTTACACCCCTGAGAGGGCCAGGTCGAGGTCGCGACAGAGGTCGTCCGGGTCCTCGAGGCCGACCGCGAGCCGAATGTAGTCCTCGGTCACGCCGGTCGCACGCTGCTCTTCGGGCGAGAGCTGCTGGTGCGTGGTCGAGGCCGGGTGGATCACGAGGCTCTTCGCATCTCCGATGTTCGCGAGGTTGGAGAAGACCTTCAGCCGGTCGATCACCGCGATGCTCGCCTCCTTGCCTCCCCTGACGCCGAAGCCGACGAGCGGCCCGAAGGATCCGCTCAGGTACTTCTCCGCGAGGAGGCGGTTCGGGCTGTCGGGGAGGCCGGGGTAGTTGACCCAGGCGACCTTCGGATGCGCGGCGAGGAACTCGGCCACCTTCTTCGCGTTCTCCGAGTGCCGCCGCACGCGGAGCGGCAGGGTCTCGAGCCCCTGCAGGAAGAGCCACGAGTGGAACGGCGAGAGGGCCGCGCCCAGGTCGCGGAGGAGCTGGAGCCGGACCCGGAAGGCGACCGCGACGTTCCCGAGGCCGGGGAAGTTGCCGAACGTGTCCCAGTAGATGAGCCCGTGGTAGCCCGGGTCGGGGTCGGTGAACCCGGGGAACCTGCCGCTGCCCCAGTCGAAGGTCCCGGCGTCGACGACCACGCCGCCGATCGAGGTGCCGTGGCCGCCGATGTACTTGGTCGCCGAGAAGACCACGATGTCAGCGCCGTGCGCGATCGGGTGGACGAGTCCGACCGCGGTCGTGTTGTCCACGATCAGCGGGATGCCGTGCTCGTGCGCGATAGCGGCCAGGGCCTCGAAGTCGGGGACGTCGAGCTTGGGGTTGCCGAGCGCCTCGACGTAGATCGCCTTCGTCTTCTCCGTGATCGCGGCGCGGAACGCCTCGGGGTCCGTCGAGTCGACGAACTTTACCGTCCGGCCGAGCCGCGGGAGCGTGACCCCGAAGAGGGTGTAGGTTCCGCCATAAAGGTTGTCGCCGCTGACGATCTCGTCGCCTAGCTCGGTCACGGTCAGCACGGCATACGTGATGGCGGCCATCCCCGATGCCACCGCCACCGCTCCCGTCCCGCCCTCGAGCGCGGCCATCCGCTTCTCGAAGACGTCGGTCGTGGGGTTCATCAGGCGCGTGTAGATGTTCCCGAGCTCCTTGAGCCCGAAGAGGTTCGCGCCGTGCTCCGCGTCGCGGAAGACGTAGCTGGTCGTCTGGTAGATCGGCACCGCTCGGGAGCCGGTCGTCGGGTCGGGCGTCTGGCCTGCATGAAGGGCGAGGGTTGCCTCCCCGAGCTGTTCGATATCTGTCATGATGTCACCAGGGATGTGATCGGTATCTGGTATCTCTCGGCGATCTCGGTGAAGGTGTCCGCGAGGTAGCGGACCCGCTTCCACGAGAGGCCGTACGTATTCAACTTCCAGGTCCGGGTGGCGCCGGCGAACTCGCCGACGATCCCGCGCCTAGAAAGCTCGTCCGAGAGGTAGAAGCCCCGGCGCTTGTGTGTCTGTGCGATGCGGTCGAACGACCCGGTGGTGTCGACCTTGGTGAGGCTGTGCTTGCGCGGGTACTCGGAGAGGACCCGGCTGCCCTCGATCGCGAGGAGGCGGCCGATGAAGTAGTTCGACCGCTCGACCTCCTCGCTCCAGTGCCGCGTCCGCTCCCGCACCGCCGGGAACGAGGCCATCATCGCGATCAGGTTCGCGCCCATGAGCGTGCAGCCGAGCATCTCGACCTCCTTTATCCCGAACTTCCGGTTCGTGACGTCGCCGACCATCCCCGTAGTCCTGAAGACCTCGGGGGCGTACTCGGCGGTCGTCGCGAGCACGCCCGAGGGCGCGGGGGCGGCCATCGACTTGTGCCCGGAGCCGACCACGAAGTCCGCGCCGATCGCCTTCCCGTCGACCGGCATTACGCCGACCGTGTACGCGCCGTTGTAGAGGAAGGGGATGTCGTACCGGTGCGCGACCTTCGCGATCCCCTTAACGTCGTGCTCGTTCGCGAACTGGTAGTCGAAGTGGTCGATCATCACGAGGGCCGGAGTCCTGCCGGTCTCGCGGACCACCTCCTCGATCTTCGCGGCCGTCGCATCGGCCGTGACGACGTTCTGAGCATCCAGCGGAACCTCGCGCACGACGCCGCCGGCCTGCTCGACCGCAAGGAACTCGGTGTAGTGCGCGAGGGCAGAGACGATCACCAGGTCGTCCTTCTTCACGAGCGAAGCGGTGACGGCCTGGAAGCCCCGGCGCGCTCCGGGCACGACCCGGGCCTGGTCCATGTTCAGGAACGCGGCGAGCTCCTCGTGGAACGAGGCGATCGGGGGCTTGCAGATCTTATCCAGGCGGAAGGGCTTGCGGCAGGCGTCACAGGTCGAGTAGCCGTCGCCGTAGCTGATCACGGCCTTTCGGGCCTCGAGTGTGAGCCGGCCGGCGGCCTGAATCGGCTGGATGTTGATCGCGGTTTCCTCGCGCGTCCGCAGATCGATCGCGCCCGCGATCTTCGCGACCTTCGGCTTGCCCGTGCCGGCCTTGAGCTCTCCGACGATACTCTCGAGCTCGGCGATCTTCGCGCCATACTGCGCCTCCTCCTCGGCGTCAAGGCCGGTGGGAAGGGCGTGCCGGTAGATCTCGCGGAGCTCCTCAAGGGCGAAGAGCCCCTCAAATACCTTCTGTACCCTGATATCCATTATCGACCCCCGACTCCGGTATAACCGGAGCTCACAATTGTGATGCACAGGTATGACCTGCGGTTATATAACAATTGTGAAGAAGGCGCGGACTGCCGGAATAGGTGCCCATTATCCCGGAAGGCTTCCACATAGTCATCGTCAGGAAGATCAGCCATGCACGACTGTACCACGACGCCTGGTGGAGACTTCCATCCCGAATCGAAGCTGCTGGCGCTGAAGCAGGAGATCGAACGCATCGGCCCGCTCCTCGTCTCGTTCTCGGGGGGTGTCGACTCGGCCCTCCTCGCCGTCGTCGCACATGCCGTTCTCGGCGACCGGATGGCCTGCGCGTTCCTCGACAGCCCGCTGGTTCCCCGGACCGCGGTTGCGGAGGCGCGAGATATCGCACGGGAGCACGGCCTCCCCCTTGTCGTGATCACTCACGACCCGCTCGAGATCCCGGCGTTTGCCGCGAATCCCAGCGACCGATGTTACCATTGTAAGAAGGCCCTCGCCCCGTTTCTGAAGCGAGAGGCGACAGCCCGGGGCTTTCCGGGTATCGTCGACGGCGTCAACTGCACGGACTTCGGCGAGCACCGGCCGGGGCTCGCGGCCTCTGCCGAGGAGGGCTTCGAGCATCCTTTCGTGGCCGCAGGGATAACGAAGCCGGAGATCCGGGCGATCGCCCGGTCTCTCGGTCTCTCTTTTGCGGAGAAGCCGTCCGCGGCCTGCCTCGCCTCCCGCATCCCGTACGGAGTGCCGCTCACGCCGGCCCTGCTGGCGATGGTCGAAGAGGCGGAAGAGACGCTTCGCGGGCTCGGCTTCTCCCAGGGCCGGGTCAGGGCTCACGGCCGCCTCGCGCGGGTCGAGGTTCCGGCGGCCGAGCTTCCGCGGGCGCTCGAGGCGGCGCCCCGTCTGGTGCCCGCCCTGAAAGCGGCCGGGTTCGCGTACGTGACCCTCGACCTCGAGGGCTACCGGCCGGGCGCGATGGACGAAGTGCTCGGGGACAGGCCTAAATAGTCGCATCACAATTGTTACCGCATGAGCCGTATCTACTCCGATATCACGGCCACGATCGGGCGGACGCCTCTCGTCCGGATCAACCGCATGGCAGCTGGCCTGCCGGGCATGGTCGTCGCAAAGGTCGAGTCGTTCAACCCGATGGCGAGCGTCAAGGATCGGATCGCTTTCTCGATGATCCGCGCGGCCGAGGAGGCTGGCCTGCTGAAGGACGGGACCGTCATCGTCGAGCCGACGAGCGGCAACACGGGTGTCGCCCTCGCGATGGTCGCCGCGGCCC
>JADGNL010000107.1 GCA_017883495.1 Methanomicrobiales archaeon
CGGTCGGGCTCGAGGACCCTGACGACCTCTGTCGCGACCTCGACCGGGCCCTCTCCGGGGTGTAGGGAGATGGGATCGGGATCGGTCGGCACGGTCGAGACCCGGTCGATGACCCTCCCGGATCCCCTCGCTATCGAGGGCGGCGGCGTGCTCCCGGAGGTCGTGGTCGCGTACGAAACGTACGGCCGGCTGAACGATGAGAAGAGCAACGCGGTTCTCGTCTGCCACGCGCTCTCGGGCGACGCGCACGCGGCCGGTCACCACGAGGGCGACGACCGGCCTGGCTGGTGGGACGGCCTGATCGGCCCGGGAAAGGCCCTCGACACGGACCGCTTCTTCGTGATCTGTTCGAACGTCATCAGCGGCTGTCGGGGATCGACCGGTCCGTCCTCGATCGATCCCGCTACGGGCCGGCCGTACGGGGCCCGCTTTCCCGTGATCACGGTTCGAGACATGGTTGCGGCGCAGCGGGCGCTGGTCGCCGGACTCGGTATCGGGCGGCTCAATGCGGTGATCGGCGGCTCGATGGGCGGCATGCAGGCCCTTCAATGGGCGGTCTCGTATCCGGACGACGTCCAGCGGGCGGTTGTGATCGCCGCGACGGGCACCTCCTCGCCGCAGCAGATCGCGTTCAACGAGATCGGCCGACGGGCGATCATGACCGACCCGGCCTGGAGCGGGGGCGACTACCTCGGCCGTGGAGAGCCCGAGGCCGGGCTCGCCCTGGCGCGGATGGTCGGTCACGTCACGTACCTCTCGGACGAGTCCATGCACGAGAAGTTCGGCCGCCGCCTGCAGGGCCGCGAGAAGTTCGGGTTCGACTTCGCGACCGACTTCGCGGTCGAGTCGTACCTCCGCCATCAGGGGGAGGCGTTCACCCGCCGGTTCGACGCGAACTCGTACCTCTACATCACCAAGGCGCTCGACTACTTCGACCTCTCGGTCGACGGTTCGCTCGCGGCCGGCCTCGCGGGGGTCGCCGCGAAGGTACTCATCGTCTCGGTCTCGTCTGACTGGCTGTACCCACCGTACCAATCGCAGGCCCTTGTCGAGGCCCTGGCCGCGAACGAGGTCGACGTCGAGTACTGCGAGATCGCCTCGAAGTACGGGCACGACGCGTTCCTCCTCGAGACCGGCCAGCTCAACTACCTCGTCGGCCGCTTCCTCTCGCGGATCGAGGTGCGGGACGTCATGACCTCCCGGGTTCCCACGCTGGAGACGGGGACGGTCCTCGTGGAGGCGGCCCGGGTCATGATCGATCACGGCGTCAACCATCTCCCCGTGCTCGGTCCGGACGGCGCCCTCGCCGGGATCGTCACTTCGTGGGACATCGCGAAGGCGGTCGCCGGCGGGATCGAAAGCCTCGCGGGGGTCATGACCCGCGACGTGATCACGGTCGGGCCCGATGCGACGGTCGGTGAGGCGGCGGCCAGGATGGAGTCGCACTCGATCTCGGCGCTGCCGGTGGTGGACGAGGAGAATCGCCTGATCGGCATCGTCTCGTCCGAGGCCCTGAGCCGGCTCGTGGGGCGGTGCCGATGAGAGTCCTCGGGATCCACGCGGACTTCTTTCGGTACCGGGCCACGAAGCGGACCCGCCTGGCGGAGGAGGTCGCCGTCACCGAGGACGGCATGGAGGACTGCTGCGTCCTCTTCACCTGCGTCGAACGGGGGGACGAGCGGGAGCCCGCGGGGATCGTCGAGCGCGCGGCCGACGAGGTGATGGTCCGGCTCGCCCGGATCGGTGTGGACCGCGTCGTGGTCTACCCGTACGCCCACCTGACCCCCGCGCTCTCGGCACCCGCGGTCGCCCTCGCCGTGCTGAACGCGTTTGTGGCCGCCCTCGCCGAACGGGGCGTGGCCGTGAAACGCGCGCCGTTCGGCTGGTACAAGGAGTTCGAGATGAAAGGAAAAGGTCATCCCCTCGCCGACTTTTCGCTCGGCGTCTGCCCGCATTCGCTCCACGACTGCGATGCGGCCTGCCCGTTCTGTCACCACCCCCTCCGCACGGCGGACCTCGAGGCGAGCGATGAGTTCTGACGCCCGCGAGGCCCTGCTCCTGCTCGGCTGTCCCGAGGTGCCGGTTCAGCAGGCGCTCGCGCTCTACCTGCTCGGACGGCTCAGGGCCGCCGGCTACGCGGTCACGTGCGCCGGAAACCCGGCCGTGCTCCAGCTCCTCCGCGTCTCCGACCCCGATCGGCACTACATCGGCCCGGCCGTGGAGATCGAGCGATGCATCGGCGAGCTCGCCGAGGGAAAGCGCACCCCGGAGCTCTGCGTCGCGTTCGCCCACAGCGACGCCGGCCTCACGTTCGGAGCGACGGCGCGGTACCTGCTGCCGGAGGCCCGGTTCGTCCTCCTCGTCTTCGGCCGCGAGGCCGAGGCCCTGGCCGAGCAGGCGACCTTCCCCTGCGAGAAGGTCGTCGATGTGGCCGTGCACAACCCGACGAAGCTGAAGCGGCGGATCGACGAGGTCTTTGCATGGGCTGCGTAGAGGACATGCCCTACGAGGTGATCCTCTCCAAGGCATCGTTCGCCGAGTGCCGCGAGTATGTCGAGAAGCACTGCCCGCGGTACTGCTATGTGGAGCCCGGCTTCAAGCTCTTCGAGAAGCATATCATCGGCGTACCGCCGATCGCGATCGGGCTCGATGGCGACGTCGTGATCTTTCCGTTCACGAAGCCGTGCTACGGGACATTCCTGCTGCGGATCGAGGACGCCGGCGAGGCCGCGCGGCTGACCCCGCGCCTGAAGCGTCGATAAACGGAATAGTCCTTTTCCGAGGTCCCCTGCGATCGATCGCGTTGCGAGGGGCCTCGTCCGACGGGTCCCTGATTTCCCACACGAATCCATTCTCATCGCGGCAACCGGCGATCCGACCGTGGAAAAATATGCCGGCGATCTTCTTCGGCAGCCACGCCGTGGTGACGCCAGGCGCCTGCACAATCATCTGTCCTTCTTCGCCCCGGATATCGCCCGGGCCGATATTCCGGTACGAGAAGCCGGGGACGATCATCGGGCCGATGAAGAAGAGATGGTTCATCGTATCGAACGCTTGGATGGCCACAGCCCTCCGGATCGCACCAACCGGTGCCCCGACCTTGCGCCGGAACATGTCCCGGTTCGCCTTCGCCACGAGGCCGGC
>JADGNL010000108.1 GCA_017883495.1 Methanomicrobiales archaeon
GGCGGCGCGACCGCACATGGTCAGGTCGGCTTCCGGACCGGGCGCCGGGCGCGGCTCGGCGGGGCGTGGAACGGGAGCGGCCTCCGATTCGAGGAGTGCTGGAGTGATGCGCAGAAGCGCGACCCGAGACGCCTCTTCCGAGATCTGGAAGGCCTCCTTGACCGCGTCCGCGACGGTTGCGCCATCCGGTTCGATGACCGGCACCTCGGCGAGCTCGCCGTAGTAGCGTGAGTCCTGCGTGTTCTCTGACCATCGCGCAGTCACGTCGTCGCCGACCACGATCACGACCCCGGCGGAGAGCCCGCGGGTCGTGGCCTGCACGAGCGGGTCCGCGCAGGCGTTGAGGCCGACGTGCTTGCAGACGAGGCCCGACCGCCGGCCCGTGATCGAATGCCCGAGGCAGTGCTCGAGCCCGACCTTCTCGTTCGCCGGCAGGTCGGCTCCGAGCCCCGCTGCGATTCCCGTCACGGGGTAGCCCGGCACGCCGTACCAGTGGCCGGCCGCCGCCCGGAGCGCCGCCACGAGCGCGGTCTCGGCGTTCACAGATCCCTCCACGTCGAGAGGTCGCAGCCAGTGCAGGCGCCGCACATGCTCAGTGCCACGGAGGGGTCGAGCGCTGCCCGCTCGAGCGCCGAGCGGAGGTGCCGAGCTGCCCTCGAGAGCCGCTTCGCTGTCGGGCGAGCGCGCCCTCGGCATCCCGCGACGGGATTGAGCGGCCGGAGTACGGGGACGACGCCGAGGTCGACGAGTCGGTCGACGCAGGCGTCGAGCTCGTCGTCGGTCTCGCCGAGGCCGACGATCACGTTCGAGAAGACGTGTCCCCGCCCGAAGAGAGGGATCGAGGCGGTAAGCGCGTTCCAGACCGCCTCGCAGGGAAGACCCGGGCAGAGCGCGGCGAAGAGCTCGGGCGTGGCCGCCTCGAGGTTGAACTTGACCTCGGTCACGCCGAGCGCACGGAGCCGTTCCGGGGTTGCGGGGGCCGGGAAGATCGAGACGCCGATCGGAAGGTCGAAGCGGCGGAGCGCCTCGACGACCCGGCACACGTACTCCTCCTCCTCCTCGATCGAGACCGCGACTCCGCTCGTGAGCGCGATCGCATCGACCGAGTCCGCAACCTCCCCGACGAGATCGACGATCTCCTCGACCGTCTTCCGCCGGCCCCTGCATCCCGGCACGGGGCAATAGGCGCACTCGTACACGCACGACTCAGAGACCGTGACGAACGCCTGGCGGGGGCAGTGAAGGCCCACCGGTTCGACACGGCCCTCGATCGTCTTGTCGTTGCATGAGAGGGTGGCACTCCCGTCCGCCTTCACGGTCATGACGGCCGACCCGGAACTCCCGATCGGGATCCGGACCCGTCGGCCGTCGCTCGAGAAGAAGACGGCCCCGGCGCCGCCGGCACCAGGACCGGCCGTCGACCGAGCTATCGCTCCCTGAGGGAGCTCGCCCTCGATCCGGCACCCCCCGCTGAGTACCTCCGCCTTCAGGTCTGTCCATCCCATAGCGCGAGCGCCTCCTCGTAGTCGGTGTAAAACGGAATGGCGGCGACGGCGCCGACCGCGCCCCGGCCGGTCATGCGGAGTTCGAGGCAGGGATCCCGGAGCCGGTTGACATCGTCGGGGTCGACCTCGCCGCGCTTCACCCGCTCTCCGAACGGACGGAGAGGGTATGGATCGAAACCGGTGTAGACGGCCATGCCGGTCTCGTCCGAGAGCGTGTACTCCTTCAGGAGCGACTGGAACCGGTCCGCGAGCGCGGCCGGGTTCCGCGATGCGAACTCCACGACAATGCCGACGCAGTTCTTGGTCCGGAACCGTACCGGGTAGAGCTGGACGATCGTGTGCGAGAGGTAGACGTCGTCGTCGCTCTCCACGGCCCGGGCGACGTTATGAGCGAGGGTCCACGTCGCGCCGGCCTCGGGGGTGTCGGTGTCATCGACGCCGATCAGCACCCGGCGGCGAAGCGGCACCCAGACCGTCGCGCCGGCCTTCTTTCCGCCGCCGCATGGATCGGCCTCGGCCCTCGCGAGCCCGCCAGCCCGGCTCCGCGAACCGGCTGCCCCGACGCCGCCGCCGCCGAGTCCGACGTAGGTGACCGCGAGCTCGTCTCCGCACCGCTCCACTCCGGCGATGCCGGCCGGGAAGCGCGAGCCCTCGAGGGCGAGGTCGACCGACCCTTCCGAGAGAAGGTAGCGGATGGTCGGGCCGACGCAGCGTGCCTCGCGGACGAGCGGGCTCTGCCGGTAATGGTGCCGGGACCACATCGCGCCGCCGAGGCAGTCGTAGAACTCCACGAGCTCGACCTCGTCGGGCGCGTCGCCCGCAACCGCCACGAGCCGGCGGTACGGCACGGTATAAGGATCAGAGATGTTCGCCATACAGCCCGGCCGCCTCCGGCCCCTCGTCGGCCCAGAGCAGCGCGCCGAGCGCGCCGATCCGCCCTTTCCCCCGGTTCGAGTCGATGAACCGCACGTTCAGCTCCCTGGCCGCCGCTTCTGCCTCGGGCAGGGTCAGGATCTCGGTCTTGACCCGTCGCATCGCATCCGCACCGTCGGGATGAACAATACCCGTGCGCACTGCGATGCCGGCCTCTGGCGAGAGCGAGTGCTCGCGGACGAACTCTGTGACGAACGCCTGGAGTTCGTCCAGTCGGCCGGCCTCGACGGCGTAGACGAGAGCCGAGCCGACGCAGTTCGTGGTCTTGTTCGGAACCGCCGGATTCAGTTGCACCAGCCGCATGCCGAGGAGGTGGGCATCCTCGATCGGGCAGGCGGCGGCACACTGCAGAGCGAGGACCCAGGTGGCCCCTCCGGCCGCGGTGTCCGTGTCGTCGATCCCGATCACGACCTTCTCGTAGACGGGGGAGACGATGCGGACGCGGTTCTCGCGGGAGCCGCCGACCGTCAGGTCGGCCTCGTCCGGATATTCGGCCCGGGTCACGCCCGGCGCCTGAGGGAGGCAGGCCGCGATGCCGACGCCCGCACCGGCGATTCCGGCCCAGCTCGTGATCACTTCGTCGCCGGCCAGCTCGACCGCCTCGAGCGCCTGCCCCCCGCTCGTGGATTCGGCCGGGCCGAACTTCACCGGAAACCGGCCGAGACGGGTTCTGATGCGGAGGGTGGTCCCTTCGACGGAGCAGGACTCGAGCGCTCCGCCTGCCCGGCGCCGGTTCATCGCGTCCCACTCGACCGGGCCCCGGGCCCGGCAGGTCTCGAGGATCTCGGCGACACTGGCCGCACGATCGACCATCACCAGGTAGCGTTCGGAGAAGAGCGGGCCGAAACGCGCCCGGACCTCGTCGGGAGTGAGCGTGATCATGATACCGCCGAAATATTCGTTAACAGGATTGTCGGCAGCATCCCATATAATCTCTTTCCCCGGTCCCTCCGCCGAATTGCTGCAGAAGGTGATACTTAAAAGTATGCCCCTTCTTCCGTTCATCGGTGCGATTTGGCAGCGATACTGCTGATCCTCTCTCCTTCCGGGAAAGATGGACACGAAAAGCACCGGGGATCGAAAAAACGCGCCATTTGTCGGCTGTAATCGAGAATTGTCGAAGAAATAGCGGTTAATTTTTTTCTTTGTCGGAGGATCTATATAAAGCATGGGAATACCTTCCGTGGACGCAATGGCTTCCGATTCCCGATCTAAAGTATATTTAGCCCCCTTCTGGCAAACGGAGCCCGGAAATATGCCCGTCCCAAAAGATAACGTATATATAATCAAAGGTTCTTGTATTGAACAATTGAGGGTGTTAGATGAACGTTCGGAGAAAAATCCTCATTATTCTCTTCCTTGGGTGCGCCCTGCTCGCGCATTCTGCCATCGCTGCGACGATAGTAGCGGCAAGCGATGCGAGCTCCTCATCGAAGACCACCGCACAATACGTCTGCGATGGCAGCAACGACGAGGTCCAGATTAACGACGCACTCGCGCGCGGCGGCGAGGTCGTCCTGACCGAGGGCACCTTCCGCACCGCGGGCACGATCAGCGTCAAGTCCGGCAATACCTTCAGGGGTCAGGGCGCCGACAAGACCGTGCTCTCGATGGCGGGCGACTACGGGGCACGGGTCGATATCGCCCAGCCCAACGTCGTCGTGAAGGATTTCACGATCACCCAGCGCGGATGGCTCATGATCACGACGTCGCACGTGACCGTCCAGGACGTCACGATCCGGGACTCGAAGAAGACCGCGCCGACGGTCAACGGGATGTTCTTCATCTGGGCCGACGGGCGCGTCTGCGAGGACATTGCGTTCACCCGGTGCATTGCGCAGGACGTCGGTTCCACCGGGTTCAACCTGAACGGCCAGCGCTCGCCGCGGGAGAACCGGAACATCCGGTTCGAGAGCTGCAAGGCGATCCGGTGCGGCAACGAGGGCTCCGGCAAGATCTGGGCAGTCGGGTTCGACTTCCACGAGGGCGCCGATCTGTACGACCTCTCCGTCAACAACTGCTATGCCGAGGACTGCTGGGAGTCCGGGTTCTACTTCGAGCCGAACTTCTACAACGGCGAGGATCCGAATACGGCCATCCCGGTCCAGGTCAACAGCCGGGTCACCAACTGCGTCGCCGTCAACAACGGCTGGCGGAACACCCTCGATACCCGCTTCTATTTGACCGGATACTACCTCTCCAGCGCCGTCACCCTGACCAACTGCCAGTCGAAAAACAACAAGAACAACGGCTTCTGGGTCTGGCAGAGCGCCAAGGACGTAATCCTGAACTCCTGCACCGATGATGGATCGGACAAGTCGTTCCAGGTCAGAACCGGCTCCAACCTGCGGTTCATCGATTGCGTCTCCATGAACGCGAGGACCTATGCGCTCTACGCCTGGGGTTCCACCGGCGCAGTCTTCGACAACTTCAAGATCATCAACCCGAAGAAGTCGAGCGGCGCCGTCTGCCTCGGGCTGCGCGAGGATCATCCGAACGACCCCTGGCCTGTCACCGGCTGCACGTTCGATATCGAGCTGTCCGGCGCCAGTGCGAATACCTTGATTCGATACTACAACGCGAACAACAACAAGATCACAATCAACGGCCTCACAGGCACAACGCCATCCACCATCCCAACGACCACGACTAAGACACCGACGCCCACCATCACAGGCACGGGAGGGGGCGCCATCCCCGGCACGATCGAGGCTGAGGACTATGATACCGGCGGCGAGGGCGTGGGCTACCACGATGTCGAGGCCGAGAACCTCGGAGGCGTATACCGCCACGACGGCGTGGACATCGAGTACAGCAGCGCCGCAAGCAGTTACGTTGTCGGCTGGACGCGGCCGTCGGAGTGGCTCCAGTACACGGTGAACGTTGCGCAGGCAGGCACCTACGACGTCGCGTTCATGGTGGCGTCAC